>DLXM01000340.1 GCA_003448835.1 Bacteroidota bacterium
GGAAAACGGATCTTCTTTGTACTCCGATCCCAATGCTTTTTTCCACTCTTCGCCATCTTCCAGATCTTCGTCTTCGGCATCTTCATCAGCACTCAGGAAAAAATCATCCATGTCCTCGTCTTCATCATCCCAGTCATCTTCATCATCGGGAAAATAGGCATCCTCAAACATCAACTCATCCTCGATGTACGCATCAATCGCATCTAATTTCGACGGAAATCCATTCAGGAAACGCGACCATCGCGGCGATGACTCACCCAAATTGGTCTCGATATACACCCGCAACTTCTCACTTTTATATTCCATCTCCGTGAGATGCTGTTCCCATTGATGTTCGTTCCAGATTTCGCCTTCGTATGGTTGCATAGAATTGATCCTTGAACTGAGATTAACTAAGTCGTCCGGTGACCAAAAAGTCCATTATCAGAGCCTTTCAAGTGTCCCAATCATTACCTGAGTCATTTTTGGCTCTGCCAAGTCAGCTGCTTCGAGAATATGCTTCATCTCTACAGGTTCCAGCGCATCGGGAAAACACTCGTCGGTTATGACCGAAATCCCCAGTGTTTTCATGCCCATGTGCACGGCCGCAATTACTTCCGGCACAGTACTCATTCCAACTACATCACCCCCGATTTGTCGCAAAAACCGATATTCTGCGCGTGTCTCGAGGTTGGGTCCTGTCACCGCCACATAGACCCCCTGATGCATTTTAATGCCATTGTCCAGCGCAACCCGCTCCGCCACATCGACCAGCGATTGCGTGTACGGCTCACTCATATCTGGGAAACGCGGACCCAGATCATTGTCATTCGGCCCAATCAGCGGATTTACACCCAACAGATTGATATGATCGGTGATACACATGATATCACCCCTTCTAAAATTCGGATTCATCCCGCCACACGCATTCGAAACCATCAAGGTATGCGCCCCATTGGCCTGCAACACCCTCAACGGAAACACAATCTGCTGCATGGTATATCCTTCATAAAAATGAAATCGTCCCTGCATAGCTACCACTTTTTTGCCACCCAGTTCACCAAAAAGCAACCGTCCCTCATGACTCTCGACCGTAGAAGTCGGGAAATGGGGAATGTCGGCGTAAGAAATACTGGTTTCAACGTTGATTTGATCGGCAAGGCGACCGAGTCCGGTGCCCAAAATAATTACGTACTCGGGTTTGAGCGTCGTTTTTGCTTGAATAAAACTGAGTGCCTCCGCGCGTTTGTTGCGGAAATCAGCTACGGTTTCGTATGTCATGTATAAAAGCTAACTATTCGTGTTAATCAAGATGGTCTAAAATGTCGTCTAAATCGTCGGAATCGGCAATGCCTGAAGATACGGATGTTTTCTGAGCATTTTGTGTTCCATTCTTTTTGGTACCGGATGGTGCCGAAGCTCCCATTTCGTCCTCGAAATTGATATTGTACGTGCCGGC
This sequence comes from Bacteroidota bacterium, assembly GCA_003448835.1. Taxonomy (GTDB): domain Bacteria; phylum Bacteroidota; class Rhodothermia; order Balneolales; family HLUCCA01; genus UBA11400. The sequence goes on from DLXM01000340.1 coordinate 1,439, forward strand.
GTCGTCTTTCGTGAATCCACCCAGCGATTCCTGTGCCAATTCGAGATAGGATTTCATGCCACGGACAATTTCTTCACGGCGGTTCAACAATTGCAGGATGTCCTGACGGATCTGATGGCGTTTCTGTGTGGCATCACGAAGAATATCTTCAGCTTCCATCTCCGCTTTTTGAATACGATTTTTGGCTTCTTTTTTCGCGGTGGACAAGCGTTGTTCCGAGGATTCCTTCGCGGCCTGCAGGGTTTCGTGCAGCGCATCCTCAACTTTTTCATAATGCTTCAGTTTATCCTTGTACTGCTCAATATCGCGTTCGAGATCGCGATTTTTGGCAACCAGGTATTCCCATTCGTTCGCCACTACATTCAAAAAAGCTGTAACCTCACCAATGTCATATCCCCTGAGGGATTTTTCAAAATGTTGTTGCTTGATTTCTAATGCAGTAAGTTTCATGTGGATGGAGTCATTAACTGGATAAAATCGATACTCTAAAGTTAACGATTTTTTTGCTCATTAGGTATGTGAAAATAACAACCCGTTTATCCGCGCAGACGATTCCTCAAAAACTTATCATTTTCTTCTTCTTGTGGCTCTACATCGATGGTTTTATTATGAGCATCCAACTTGCGCTGGTCGATAAGATCCTGGTCCACCACAATCGCCTCCAACGTCTGAATCCGTTTTTCGGCTCTGAGTTTGTACTCAATAAATTCTTTCATGCTCACCACGTCGCCGGAAACTTTTCCACTGCTGTTTTTGGACTCAATACCCATTCGAATCAATTTAAAAATGCTTCCAAAAATATAAGCGGTTAAAAAGATACCTCCGCCGATAGCCAAAACTGCCAATACAAACTCTGGTCCATCCATATTTATTACCCTTTAGTCTTTTTTCTTGCCAACTGATTGATCAATTTTTCGTTAAACTCTTCTTCTGTTTCGAAATCGAACTTATCCGGATCGATCATTTCTTCTTGCTGAAAATCCCCGGGTGACCCAGCTGCAATGACTTCCAGATTACGGATTCTCTTTCGCATCGCTTCCATCTCAAGTTCGTACCGTTGTAAACGCTCAGTAAGCTTGGAATCCCCTTTATCAGCGCGTTCTTTCGATTTGAAATACGATTTTAAAACCTCACCAAGCGTAGCTGCAACTACAATTACGGCAACCATTGTCCATATACTCATCGCTACACCTAAATTTTATGATTAATTACAATTTACACCTCGTACAATACGCAATTTAAATAAAAAAGTGGCAATAAATTACTCCCGATCGCCAAAAATTGCGGTCCCCACACGCACCATCGTCGCCCCCTCCTCAATCGCCACTTCCAGATCGTGACTCATCCCCATCGATAATTCCTCAAGTTGGAGGGATCCTTCGTTCAATGATTGGTATTCGTCGCGTAACTCACGTAACAGCCTGAACTGCGGACGCACCACCTCCAGATCGCCCTCAAGCGACCCCATTCCCATGAGTCCACGCAC
>DLXM01000177.1 GCA_003448835.1 Bacteroidota bacterium
CCACAATCAATTGCTTCCTTTAAGTCGTTTAACGATTGGGACAAAGTAGACCGGATTATCAAGAGAACGCAACTCATTGGAGCGAAAATGATAACTCCGGAGGATTTAGAATATCCTGACCGATTAAAAGAGATTACCTCCCCACCATTGCTTCTTTGGTATAAGGGTGACGTGAACCTGCTTAAAAGCGCCGGTATTGCTGTAGTAGGGACGCGTTACCCTTCATCTTATGGTAAAGATATGGCGCGGGAATTCACTCGATCTCTGGTTGCAAATAATGTGACGATTATTTCAGGATTAGCTTACGGAATAGATACGATTGCCCATCAGGCCTGTCTCAATGAGAACGGTAAAACTATTGCAGTTCTGGGTTCAGGAATTGATGTTATTTATCCAATTTCAAATACCTATATCGCAGATGAAATTCTTGAAAAAAAAGGATTAATCCTTAGTGAGTTCCCACCTGGTACAAAACCGGACTACCAAAATTTCCCAACAAGAAATCGGATTGTTAGCGGACTATCACTCGGTGTTTTAGTCGTAGAAACCAAAAACGAGGGTGGTAGTATGATAACAGCAAACCTGGCTTTTGATCAAAACAGAGAGGTTTTTGTAATTCCACATAATTTAACAAACAAAAAAGGTGATGGTTGTCAAAATTTAATCCGTGGTAACACCGGAAAACTGGTTGAAAATGTTGAGGATATCCTTACTGAATTTCCGTGGCTGGATTTCAAAGAGGAGTCGAAATCCCTATTAAAACACGATTTAATTGATGAGAAAATTGATCAACTTGAGGATGATAATAAATTGGTTTGTATGTTTATCCAAAGAAATAAAATCACACATTTTGATGAAATACTTTTAGATGCAGGCATCGCTCATTCACGACTCACATCTATATTACTTGAGTTGGAATTTTCGGAATTAATTAAACAATTGCCGGGAAAGCGTTATCAAATGAATTTTATTCAGTAAAAATTAGTTGTAAGTAATAAGTATGAACTATTTTTCAATTCAATTATAGTTTCTTATATCATATATTACATAAAACGATGTTGGCATACTTATCGAATCCAAATTACGTTTTCTAAACAGGATCAAAAAAATCAGATAATATCAACAACATGTCACATAACACATTAAATACATTAGGTAAAAAAGTTCTCGACCTGGGGCACAGTGGGAAAACATTCATGAACGACCCTGAACTTCAACGAAAACTATCAAAGGTAAAAAAGGATACTGAAACCATTATTCGACGACGCCCATTGATTAGTCTGGGAGTTGGATTATTCGCTGGTTTCTTACTTGGAAAACTGCTCAGCAGAGACTGAAATTAAACATGTCATTACCACAAGACCATTTACTGGACCGACTTAAAAAATTACCGAGTGAAATACGATTATTAATAGAAAAAAGAATCGAATTATATGTAATTGAGTTTGGTGAAAAATTCTCAAATGGATTTTCTAAAGCGATTGCATCAATACTATCATTCGTAGTTTTTGGCCTTGCTATCATATTCGCCCTTTTTGCGGCAGCATTTTTTATTGGCGACATGCTGGATAGTTATGCTATCGGTTTTTCTGTAGTTGCTGCTTTTTTATTGGTTGTAGGGTTAGTAGTATATCTACTGAGTCCTGAATTAATTGAGGTTAAAGTTAGAGAATCTATTGCCAGTGTTTTTCTGGATAATGATAATCCAAATTCTGAAACGACTAAGTTTCTAAATGCTGCTCAAATAAATTCTACTGATACACCCAAAAATTCGGTTTCTAATGGTCAAAATCAAACTTCTGGATCAAAAAATGAAGTTTTTGACAATGAATTAACAGAATGGGAATCAGAGTCATCTGCACATACTATCAAAAACACAAATATTAATTGAAAATTACGGGACAATACAAATGCCAGATAATTCAAATAGTCGCATATCAAAAGATCTAGAAACCCGTCGCCTCGAGCTTCAAAATGAACTTCGTCAAATTGAAGATTCTCTCGAACAAAATTTTGAATCATTTCAAGAGGACGTCAACGACAGAATGAGACTTTCATTTTGGGTCAAAAAATATCCATTACAGACAGTAGGTCTTGCTGTCACATTGGGATTTCTTGTAGGTAGTAAAGACAATGCAAACTCAATTGCCGGAACAACAGTCTTAGCCGGTGTTATTGCTACACTAAAAACAGTTGCTGCTCGAAAAATTGTTGAGCAGGTTGTAAAAATTATCGAGACCGAATCAGTTTCCCCCGATAATCGATAAATCTTTTGTAACCTAACTGTGTTACACTCGTTTAAGTTATTTATTCTAACCTTTAACAGAACAGATCTCTCATGTCTATGTTACGATTTTTAAACTTATTGCTACTTGCGACCTTAACACTAGGTACGCTACACGCTCAAACACCGGAACGTATTACTCTGGAACAAGCTATCCAGATTGCAATCGAAAATAACATTACACTCAAGCAAGCTGAAAATCGTATGGATATTCAGGATGCAAACGTGAAAAGTGCTCAAATGGATTTTCTTCCAAATTTGAATGCCGGTTTGAATGGAAATAGAAATACAGGACGGCAGTTTGTACAGGAAACTCTATCCTACGATGATTTGACGACCCTTTCCTCGGGTGGATCATTGCAAACCAGTATTGTTGTTTTTGATGGACTTCGAAACATTAATAATCTTCGCGCAGCCCGTACCAGCAGAATGTCTGCCGAGGATGCACTTCAACGGTCTAAAGAAAATGTAATTTTTAATACAGCATCAAGTTACTTAAGCGTTCTTTTGAATCAGGAACTGTTAAAAATCTCTGAGGAAAATCTTGAAGCTTCGAAAAAACAACTCGAGCAAGTAAAAGCACAAGTTGAGGTAGGGATGAGACCAATGGTTGATCTTTATAATCAGGAATCAATTGTTGCCAATAATGAATTTCAGATTGTAGAGCGTGAAAATGCATNNTAACATGTCGGTAATCCAATTAATACGTGTCATGGCTGTCGACGCGATGAAAGATTACGAATTTGTTACACCAGGAGTAGATGAAGATCAACTTGTTGTAAAAAACTACTCCTTGAATGAATTGATCCAGAGTGCACTTTCAAATCGTAGCGATCTAAGAAGTACAGAGTCTGCCATAAAAGTCAGTGAATTGAATTTGAAAATTGCTAAGGGAGCCTATTTGCCTACACTATCATTTAGTGGAAGTTTATCAGGATCTTATTCTGACCAGTTCAGAGAACGTACTCCAGGTGGTGAATTTACAGATGTTGGGTATTTTGATCAGTTAACCGACCGAAACCGTAGATATAGTTTAGGATTCAACCTACAGATTCCAATTTTCAATCGATACAATACAGCTCGAAACGTTGAATCCAGCAAAGTTGAGTACAAAAATTCATTATTGGATCTGGAAGCTAAAAAACTCGAAATCAACCAGGAAGTCCGCCAGGCATATAACGACTACTTAGCGGCGTCTAAGCAGCTTGAAACTACAGAACGAGCTTTGTTAGCAGCTTCTAAAGCATATGAAACTGAACAAGAGCGATACCGTGTTGGTGCAAGTACATTAATTGAATTAACAAGTTCAAATGCCGAATTCGTTAGTGCATCATCAAACCGTGTTCAAGCAATGTATCGATTTGTATTTCAAGAGAAATTACTTGATTACTACCTCGGCCAAGTCACATTATAATAAACTGAATTATGTCTAATTCTACCATAATCGATTCACGTGACATCCATAAAGAGTACCGAATGGGGACCCAAACGGTTCATGCTCTTCGCGGTGTTTCATTCGAAATCAAACAAAATGAATATGTAGCAATTATGGGACCATCCGGTTCCGGAAAGTCTACAATGATGAACATAATCGGATGTTTGGACACGCCGAGTAAAGGAGATTACATCCTGAATGGTCACGATGTTAAAAAACTTACAGATAACCAATTGGCTGAAGTTCGTAATCGTGAAATCGGATTCGTATTCCAGACATTTAACTTGTTACCACGATCAACTGCACTTGCAAATGTTGAGCTACCATTGATTTATTCCGGTATCAGATCATCTGAACGCCGAAAAAGAGCGATTGAAGTTCTGGAAAAAGTAGGATTGGCTGACCGAATGCATCATAAACCGAATGAATTATCCGGTGGACAACGTCAACGTGTGGCAGTTGCCAGAGCATTGATCAATAATCCTTCTATTCTTTTAGCCGATGAGCCTACCGGTAACCTGGATTCAAAAACAGGTCAGGAAATCATGGAGCTTTTTGAGGAACTTCATGCCGCTGGAAACACAATCATTCTGGTAACTCACGAAGAGGAAATCGCAGCACATGCTCGCCGAATTATTCGTTTACGTGACGGATTACTAGAAAGTGATACCATTGTCGCTGCACCGATACTCGCAGAAGCAGATTTAGTTTAATTACTTTTTGAACTTGAATTGAAGGCTGTTGTCCATCCGGGCAATAGCCTTTTTTATTATTGACGGGCTGTGTGTAATTTGGTCAAACAATATTGAAGAATTTTCAAGGTCAACTGAATACCTATGGATCCATTAATCATTAAAGAATCTTCTCAACATGTTGAATTTATTTTCAACAGACCAGAGAAAAAAAACGCTTTAAATGCTGATTTAGTCGCAGCCTTGACTAAAGCATTTAGAAAATATGGTAACTCCGATCAAATTCGACTTATTGTATTGACGGGTTCAGGGGATGTGTTTTCTGCCGGTGCTGATCTAGAATCTCTGCATAAATTGCAACATGCTACAATGGAACAAAATTTGTCGGATTCCAGCAATCTGGCTGATTTATTTAGAGTCATGTATTTGTGTGATAAGCCGATTTTAGGTGTTATAAACGGGCATGCTTTAGCCGGTGGATGTGGTCTGGTATCTATGTGTGATATAAGTTTAAGCGCACTTCCCGCAAAATTTGGATACACTGAAACCAGAATTGGATTTGTACCAGCCATAGTTTCGAAATTCTTATACCATAAAATTGGGGAAGCACATACACGAAGATTATTGCTCTCAGGCGCAGTTATAAGTTCGGATGAAGCATTACGTATTGGACTTATTTCTGAAATCACAGAGAATATAGCTGAGAGATCAGCCTATTGGATTCAAGTATTCACAAAAGAAGTGAGTCCGCAAGCTGTAACAAGAACGAAAAAACTTTTACGAAATATCCCAAATTTGAACATCGAAGTTAGTCTTGAAAATGCCGTGAAAGAAAACGCAAGTGCCCGCATGACCAATGATTGCAAAAAAGGAATCTCAGCATTCTTGAATAAAGAAAAAATTCAGTGGTAATCAGTTTTTATTCAAATCTATAAACCGGAACCTGTGACCACACATTCGTGTTGTTAGCAATCGCTGAACGTGATTTGGTCCAGAAGTACAAACCATGGATTCCAGGCGTAACTTTAGGCGGAATCAACGTATATTGTACCTTAGAAAAAATCAGAAAATAACTATTGAAATAAACTAAATTCATTTTGTCCGATTATCAATCAAACTATTATTCTGCGGGGATTTTTCCACCCGGTGTCAAACATCTATTAATTGTTAATGTGCTGTTTTTTGTAGCACAATCAACTCCAATTGTCAATTATATCCTTGATGGACTTTTTGTGTTGTTTCCACTTCAGGCCGGAATTGGTGGAATCCCACTGGAGCCATACCATTTTTATCCGTGGCAGCTCATCAGTTACATGTTCCTACATGGGAATTTCAGCCATTTATTATTCAACCTTTTTGCACTATGGATGTTCGGGCAGCAAATTGAAGCCGAATGGGGCACAAAACGATTTGTTATTTATTACTTTTTAACTGGGATCGGTGCTGCGTTGCTGCATTTGATGGTATCACTATCGCCTGTCATTGGAGCATCCGGCGGTGTCTTTGGGATACTTCTTGCTTATGGAATGTTATTTCCAAACCGTGAAATCATGCTTTTAATACCACCTATGCCATTAAAAGCTAAATATTTAGTTATTGGGTATGGTGCTCTTGAATTATTCAATGGTGTTACATCTCTAAACTCAGGTGTTGCCCACTTTGCACATCTCGGTGGTATGATCGCCGGATTTATATTGATCAGGTACTGGAAAGTACCAACTAAGTTAGATTAAAAACCAGGTTATGTATCAACAGGACTCGTTTGCCAGCTCTTTTCGACGAAGTTTCAACATGTTGCCGGGTGCACTAAGGTGGATTCTGGCTATCAACGTTATTGTATTTGTGATTCAGGCTCTGTTAGATCTATTTGGTCTGAATGTTGTAAACAGATTTATCATTGAATGGTTCGCATTGTCTTCATCATCAGGAGAAATGCTCACGCAACCCTGGCGTTTGGTAACCTACATGTTTTTGCACGGAAGTGGATTTCACATTCTATTTAACATGTTATGGTTGTGGTGGATGGGTCGTCCGGTAGAAGATTCTCTAGGAAGCAGAAATTTTGCGGTTTTATTCCTTGGGTCCGGAATTGGTGGGGCATTAATTCAAATATTGTTATCTGGGGTTATCGCAACCGGTCCTACTATTGGTGCTTCAGGAGCTGTTTTCGGAATCATGGTCTGTTTTGCAATCATGTATCCAACTCAACCGATACTTCTATTGTTATTACCTCCAATTGAAGCAAGATATTTTGTAGCGGGATTGATTTTCCTGGATGTTTTGTTTCTGAATGCAGGTGATAATATTGCGCGTTTAGTCCATTTGGGAGGAGCATTCTGGGGATGGATATTAATCAAAGCTTATTATCGAGGATATAATTACGACGCTTGGATAGGATCAGCTAAACAAAGCATCACCGGAGTTTTCAGTAGTTCAGGTCCTACCAAGCGGACTAAGAACAAAAATATGTATTCAGTATCAGACGCGAACATTATTGAAGAAATCGATCAGAACGAAATGGATCGAATTTTGGACAAAATCGCAAAAAGTGGATACAGTAGTCTTACCGCTGATGAAAAACGATTATTATTTGAATTAAGCAATAAAAAGAACTGAGATCTCAGGATTAACTATGGATATTGAGCGAAGAAAATCAATTGGTGTACATGTTGGGGACGTACTTGTAGGTGGTGGTGCCCAAGTTGTTGTTCAATCAATGACAAATACCGATACTGCTGATATCGAAGATACGGCCAAACAAATTATTGATTTATATGATGCCGGATCCGAGTTAGTTCGAATTACTGTTAATAATAAAGAGGCAGCTCAAGCTGTTCCTTATATCATGGACATCCTGGATAAAAAGGGTGTTGAAGTCCCTGTAATCGGAGATTTTCATTATAATGGACATGTATTGTTGACCCAATATCCGGATTGTGCTCAAAGACTTTCCAAATACCGAATTAATCCCGGAAATACCGGAACCAAAGGACGAGATAAAAACTTTTGCAC
>DLXM01000269.1 GCA_003448835.1 Bacteroidota bacterium
AGAGTATGGACTTTTCCAAATGGATAAAATCAAATTTTGGGTAGAAGCGTCAGATAATGATGCTCCGGGCGGATTCAAAACCTCTCGAACAGCAACAATTACAGTAAACATCAGTTCAATGACTGACCATTTATTGGCTCAGGAGGAAAAAGAAGATGATTTGATGGGGCAAATGCAGGAATTCACAGAAGCATATGAACAAAATCAACGTGATTTAGAGAACCTTCGCCAGCAAATCATGGAGGATGCGACCAATAATCTGGAACAGGCTCAAGAAACCGAGGCACTTAAAGAGCAACGCGAAAAACTTTCTGAGCAAATTCAAAAAATCCAGGAACAGTTTGAAGAACTTACAGATGATGTGAAGACCGGGTCACAGATGTCGGATGAAACCAAAGAGATGTACGAGGAACTTCAGCAGCTGATGAAAGAAATCGACGATCCGGAAATTCTCAAAGCATTAGAGGAACTCCAAAAGGGACTCGAAAATCTGGACCAAAATCAAGTTCGTGATGCACTTCAGAAAATGGAATTTAATGAGGAGCGTTTCAAAGAAAGATTAAACCGTACAATGGAATTGTTCAAAGGTTTACAAATGAACGCAGAGCTGGAACGGATGAGTAGTATTTTGGAAGATTTGGCTAAGCGCGAGGAAGCGTTAATTGGTGAAGAACTCCCTGATATCAGTGAACAAACTGATCGCCAATCTCAGATTCAGGAAGATTTGAATTCTTTAAATGAACGCCTGGATCGACTTCCTGAGAAAAGTCCAACAAAAGCTCAAAGTCAAATTGAAGAATTAAAGAAAGAAACCCAACGTGATATTCAGGAAGTTGATGAGAAATTAACTGAGGACATTCAGGAAATGAGTGAAGAATCAGCAAATGGTGATTCAGAATCTCAACAATCTGATCAACAACAATCCGGGAACCAACAACAAAATGGTCAACAGCAATCCGGAGGTCAGCAGTCAGGTGGATCCGGGGAATCAAGTCCAAAGCAACAACGTCGCGAAGAAATCAGAGATCAGCTGCAGGAAATGCAAAAACGCATGCAGGAAACTCAAACTGCTATGTCCCAAAAACAAATTCAGGTTAATAAACAGGCATTGTTGGGTATAATGCAGTATTTATTGCTGTTGTCTGATGCGCAGGAGGATATTGTAGAACAGGTGGGCGATGTTGTTCAGGGAAGCTCTGCTTTTATTGATATCGCGCGAAATCAACGAAATATCACTTCCAGTTTTTCCCAGATAACTGATTCTTTGTACCGGGTATCAACCGAAATTCCATCTTTTCCCAATCGCGTCAATTCGCGTAAAGCCGAAGTGCTGAAAAACCTTGAAAACAGTATCACTTTGATGGCCGAGCGTGACAGAAACAGAGCCGTCGCAGAAAGTCGGATCGCGATGGGTGGAATCAATGAAATTGCTTCACTCTTAGCTGATCTGTTGGAACAGCTGGATAATTCAGAGGGTGATGGAAGCGGATCCGGTGGAATGAGTGCCGGACAAATGATGGAACAGATTCAAAAAATGTCAGGCGATCAACAGCAGTTAAATCAACAGATGCAGGATATGATCAATGATTTACAAGGTGAACGACTCATGCAGGGACAAATGGATCGATTGGATCAAATGGCCCGGCAACAAAATGCGATTCGACGTCAATTACAAGAGCTTCAACAACGTGGAGGATTCGAGTCCGGTGATCAACTATTGAGTGAATTGCAACGCATGGGAGAACAAATGGAGGAAGCCATCAATGATCTGCGTGGAGGATCTGTAGATCGCACATTGATAAACCGACAACAGAATATTTTGTCTCGAATGTTACAGGCTGAGCGTGCACTCAATGAGCGGGAACAAGATGAAGAGCGTCGCGGAAAGCAACCAGATGATATTAATCGCGTGAGCCCCTCTGAATTGACCCTGGAATCGTTGCGAGAGCAAATACGTCGTGGATTACAAGAATCGAACGAAACTCGATTCAGCGAGGAATATCAGCAGTTAATTCAAAAATATTTTGAGTTACTGGAAGAATTCGAACGACGCAGACCTGCTCCAAACCGATAACTTATCAAGGTTAAACCCGAAATTTCAATCTGACCAACTACATCACTTTTCGGTTATTTGAAATCAATTCCTCATAAGCTTCAAGTACCCCAAAACTGGTTTCTCCCTTTAAGCGTTTTGCAAATGAGTCTAATGCAGGAGCACCATTTGAAGGGGTGAAAGGTGTACCAACAACCTTAAGCGCAGATATATCACCACTACTATCTCCGATGTAAGCAATTTCATCCAATGATATATCGGTAAGTTCTGACAACCAGGTAATTCCGCTACCTTTGCTACATTCTTTCAGTATAATGTTCACCGAAACATCGGTGCGATGGACCTCAAAATCTTTGTAGTTTTTGTGAACATAGTCACAAGCCAATTCATACATTTCCAAAATTTTCGAAACATCTGAATGGACCAATCCAGCGTCGGTTTTTTTAGTAAATTCAATCAATACGTCGGGATATTTCGTCTCCACCAGGTGCTCAATCCACTGTTTCATTTCCTGCACCTTTTCAAAATGCTCATAAAATGCGGGTGCAAATTCTAAACATTGATCATTTGGATAATAAACACCTCCACNNCCGCCACTCTCAAAAATAATAGGATGTTGAATATCCAGCCATTGTGCAACGGCCTCAGCATATGCATAAGGTCGACCGGTACAAATAGATATTGGCGGGATTGTCTTATCTGTTCGGCTGAGGATATTAAGTTCTCTGATTCTGGTGATGCTTTCCCAATCGGGGGTTATAAAAGGATGTGTAACACAACCATCAAGGTCGAGTACGAATAGTTTGGTCATCAGGAAAGTGGTTTCTGTACAGGTAAAATGATTGATATAATTAGTAAAATGATCCCAATGGTAGCAAACCATTGATACTGGTCTTTGTAATCGGCAAACTCTTCGGTGGCGAATTCACTACTTTCCAACTCACCTATTTGAGTTAGAAATCCATCCATTCCATCACTGCTTCTTGAAATTTCATAATAAGTTCCATTCCCTTCGTCGGCGATGGTTCGTAATACGGCAGGCATCAAACGCGTTGTAACCACTTGTCCGGCTGAATCACGTAAATATTCGAGTAAGCGCCCGGAGTTTTCATCATAAACGGGAATCGTACCCCCCGATATTGTTCCAACTCCGACAGTAAATACGAAAATCCCTTCGTTCTTAAGCTCAGCCAGGATTGAATCATGATTTCCACCGTGATCTTCGCCATCGGAAAGTATCAACAAAACCCGCGATGTATTTCGGTCCTGTTCCCCTGCAGACCTAAACGCATCAAGAGCAACACGCATACCTGCGGAAAAATCTGTGGTTGTAGACGGCATCGATTCGGTATCAGCAAGATTCAGATATAATCTGAACGCAGAGTAATCGGAGGTTAGTGGTGCCAGCAAAATGGATTCTCCGGTGAAAGCGATGAGCCCTACCCGATCGCCTCGTAACCGATCCAGCATACGTAAGATCTCGAACTTGGATTTATCCAACCGATTGGGTCTGACATCTTCAGATTGCATGCTTTTTGAAACATCCAACATAACCATGATGTCAACACCCTGACGTGTGACCTCACGAACTTCAGTTCCAATTTTTGGCCCGGCAAGAGCAATGATCAAAAAAATGAGCGCTGCATAAAACAAACCGTTTTGCAGCCTTTTTAAAGATTCATCCCCTTTAGGATATAATTTTGCAAACACTTCATCCGAAAAATACGTCCGACGACGCTCGCGAAGCTTATTTTTGTAGTACCAGACCCCTGCTGCAAGCAGAAACACAACCACAATCAACCATAAATACCCGGGTGATTCCCAGATCATGTAAATCTTCCGTTTAAAATTCGAGTTTGATTCATATTAAGATCTGCTAAAGATATGACCATTTTCCGTAAAAAACGGCATATTTTAACGATTTCTCATTCAATGACTGTTGATAAATGTTCTTATTCAAAGTCTTAAATTCCACTTCCGCCAATGCTTTCGTATCTTTGTGCGAATATTAAAAAATCACTGATATAACGAGCACAGATGGATAAATTGCACGTCTATAATACACTTTCTCGTAAAAAAGAACTATTTGAGCCACTTAAACCCGGTTTTGTGGGGATGTATGTCTGTGGACCAACGGTTTATGGAGATGCACATTTAGGTCATGCGAAAAGTTATGTGTCGTTTGATATCATATATAGATACTTGAAGTATCTGGATTACAAGGTTCGTTATGTGCAAAACATTACAGATGTTGGCCACTTGACTGATGATGCGGATGCAGGCGAGGACAAACTCCTGAAGCAGTCCCGCTTAGAGCGAAAAGATCCCATGGAAATCGCCGAGCTCTACACATACACCTATTTCAGGGATATGGATGCTCTTGGTGTACAACGACCAAACATTTCACCACGCGCAACGGGACATATTCCAGAGCAAATTGAAATGATTGAAACTCTCATCACCAAGGGCCATGCTTACGCGTCAAATGGGAATGTATATTTTGATGTCACCAGCGATAAAGATTATGGCAAATTAAGCGGTCGTAATATTGAAGAAGCTGAATCTGGTACACGTGTTGAAACGGCATCCGACAAAAAAAATCCAGCGGACTTTGCGCTTTGGAAAAAAGCAGATGATACTCACATTATGAAATGGTCATCACCATGGGGTGTAGGCTATCCAGGGTGGCATATTGAGTGTTCTGCAATGAGTAATAAATATCTGGGAGAGACCTTTGACATCCACGGCGGGGGACTCGAAAATCAGTTTCCGCACCACGAATGTGAAATTGCACAGAGTGAATGTGCACATGACAAGCAGTTCGTTAAATACTGGTTTCATAACAATATGGTGACCCTGAACGGACAAAAAATGGGCAAATCGTTGGGAAATGCCATCAGTTTGCAACAGTTTTTTAATGGAAATCATCCTTTGTTAACACGATCATGGTCGCCTGACATCATTCGTTTCTTTTTGCTTCAAAGTCATTACAGAAGCACGACTGATTTCTCAGAACAAGCATTGGAAGCAGCTGAAAGTGGATTGAAAAACCTACGTTCGATGCTCACTGTCATCATGAAAGCCTTGAATGGCACGTCTCCCGAAGCCAATGTTAATGACTTAAAATCTTCACTCGAGCAGTGTATGAACGACGATTTCAATACGGCCACTGCAATCGCAACCCTGTTCGAAAAGCTAAAACCGCTGCGAAATGTTATCACGAATGGAAAAATCCCATCAAATATCGTTGATATTCAACAGGTTTTGTTACAATTTGTGGATGGAGTTTTAGGTATCAGTGTTGAATCCAAATCCGGAGACCAGTCAACTATTAAAGCATTAGACTCAGTAATGGAATTGGTACTTGAAATCAGAACAAAATCCAGAGAACAAAAAGATTGGGCTACCGCAGATTTAATTCGAAACAAACTCACTCAAGCCGGTATAAAAA
>DLXM01000052.1 GCA_003448835.1 Bacteroidota bacterium
AAATTCCTGCTTTAAAATTAGTAGATGACGCAACCCCATTCTACAAAGGAAAATTGGGTGTCCGTGATATTATACCGGAAGAATCATTGTTGATTGGTCTTGTACGTGCGAATTATGAGATTTTGGAACATCAGTACACAAGTATCGTTCATGTAGAAGATCAAACGACACGCATCATTTTTATGCATGGCAGAGAGTTTCATTCAATTTTACCTGAAATCACTGAGGGAAGTAACAGTAACAAAGTTGTAAATACAATATTTAGTAAAATACTTTTTGAAGTTGACCGTGGTAAAATCCCAACACTCGACCGAATTATCATAACTGGAAGTACCGTACAAGGATCCTTACAACAATTTTTGACGGAACAGTTTTTAGATGTTGAAATCAGCGCATTCGAATTTTCCGGCGATAAGGTGGAAGTATTAGAAACTGTAGCCGGTGAATACAAAAAATACAAAATGGCAATAGGTGCGGCATGGGCAGCACTCGATACTCAACGAAAAGATTTCCTCCCCCTGTCATTTGTCCCTAAATATGTCTTAACCCGACAGCAGGTTTTTAAATTGAGTTGGCATGGGTATTTATTACTTGGTTTAATTGCCGCTACCCCGTTGCTATTAAATACATTCTACATCCAAAAACGAGATATCATCCAGGATAATACTTATACAATATCTCAAATAAATCAACAAACAGAGCAAGTGCTCATTATTGCGAATGAAGTAGATAGGCTGGCAACTGAGTTCACGATGTTTGATAATCAAGTGAAATTATTAGATACGTTAAGTTATAACTCTCTAAAATGGTCACGAACACTGGGTGTGGTCAATGCTGCCTCACAATCAATTGAAGGCTACTGGCTGAGATCTGTGCAATCCAGTGATGAAAATCTGATTATTCAGGGCACATCCTTGCATCGTGATCGAATACCTCAGTTGAGTAATCAATTTGAAACCGCAATTATACAACAAGTAACGGAACGCGACTATCGTGGGGTTACCGTATATGATTTCACTATTTTAGTGACACAAGTAGTAAGTGATTACAGATTTTTCAAACCTGATCCGATAGAATTACCCGAGGATCTGTTGAAACTTCAGGAAATATCAGCAACGGGAACTATTGAGTATTAAATTATCGTCAAATTATGTCATACGCCTTACGAAATACCTTAATTTTACTCACATCTCTTGTTTTACTAGCAGGTGGGGGTTGGTTGTATATTTCATATTCGATGGACTCAGTCATAAGTGAGCAAGAAGCTGAAATCACCCAAAAACAAGCTCAATTGGATCAACTTGAAACAAAAGCGAATGATTATTTAATCGTCCAGGAGCGCCATGCGACTCTCAAGTATCAATATGATAATCACAACAAAGAGTTACTAATTGATAACAACGTAGCCACAGTTTATGAATATTTACGCCGTATAAATCGAGGACCCGCTTTTACAGTGATGAACTTTTCACTTCAGGATTCATTACTCAATGAAGATCATGGAATAATTCGGGTTCGTCTCGATGGAGTTGGTGATTACGACTCATTTTATAACTTTTTAATGATCCTGGAACAAAGTAAACCCATATCCAGGGTTACTAATATTCGACTTGCACCAACCAATAATCTAAAAGATTTGGATGAAGTTCAATTCGAAATGAATGTGCAAATGTATTATGCTCGTGGTAATACTGGTACTGACCCGGAATTATTAATCAATACATCGATTCCTCAACGATTATATAATCCATTGTATCCTCTGGTACATGAAATTCCTGAGAATACTCAGAATTTACCGGATGTTCATCTGCTACAATTAATAGGGCTGACATCTAATGGTGCATATATAATTGACCAAAATCGAGAGTTTTTGTTTCTCCCAACCGGATCACAAGTGTATCTGGGACGTTTAACCCGAGTGAACCAAAATCAAAATTCTGCTACATTCAGTCTAAATCGAGGTGGAATTACGGATGTCGTAACACTTAGAGTAAATCAAACGCAATAAAAGCATGCTAGAAAGTTTGTTCCAATTTAAACCTGATCGAATTATGAAAAAACGAATATCCAATCACCTGCTGACCCTGACATTGATCATGGGTATGATGCTTATTGCTACTCCAATTATAATTCAGGCACAGGACCGATTACCGGTACGAGATTATACCAATCCCGAAGAATTAGTTACAATAAGTAGTGTGACCAGTTTTGGTCAGACATTCATGATTCTGGGTAGTTTTTCCAGAACATTTCAAAACAAAGTAATACTAAATCGTTCAGGTAAAACGGGTTCGATTGGATTTGACATCCCAAATATGCACTGGCGTCAGGCTCTCGATTATATCGCAAATGCTCATGATCTGGCAATTCTGGAACAAAATGACTTTATAGAAATTGCACCAAAACCACCAAGTAATCAGGCTGTCGTACAATCCCAAACAGCAAACACGGGCGGACAAACCGTAGCAGCTGCTCCTTTGGCAAGTTTAGAAACACGGGAAATCGAAATCTCAGCAATATTTTTTGAAGGGAACAGACGAGATCTGAGGGAAGTTGGGGTCGACTGGACCGCTTTCAAAGATGGAGTAGTTTCATTAGCAAATATGGGTTCCAGCACTGTAACAGAAGGAATATTTAGAGTTCAATTAGAGAATCAAACCCTGGAAAACGGATGGGAATTCTCAGCGTTTATGAGCACACTCGAACTTATGAACCTTGGCGAAATTCTGGCATCTCCAACCATAAAAGTAATGGATGGAAAACAGGGTGATATTCAAGTAGGTCAAGATATCTCGATTAAACAACGTGATTTTGCCGGTAACGTTACCGATGCATTTGTGCAAACCGGAACAATTTTAACGGTTACACCGAACATTATCTCCCAGAACGACACCTCTTTCATATTCCTGAATATCAATGCTGAACGTTCCACTGGTCAGCCAGATGCCGTCAGTACAGTAATCAATAAACAATCGGCAAACACACAAGTATTACTGTATAGTGGTGAATCGACTATCATAGCAGGTCTATATGAAACCCAGGAGAGTGAAGTTCGAAGAGGGATTCCGTTCTTGAAAGATCTTCCGCCATGGTTTTTTGGGTTGCGATATATTTTCGGTTTTAATTCAACAGACTTCCAGGAAAAAGAACTTGTCATTGTTTTAAAGGCTGAAATAGTACCATCTTTACGTGAGCGATTCGACGCAGATCGTCGATCCAAAGAAGAAGTGGTTCAAGATAGTCGTCAGCAGATCCGTATCCGACCTCTCGAAAATAATTAACCATGCCCGGTTCTCCCGGATTATCATTTTTTGAATCACTTCCGGTATTACCCGGTTTTGATGATACATTTAATGAAAAAAATTTCCGCGATTTACCTGATGACTGGGTTCTGGCGTTAACGGATGTTCGAAACTCAACGTCCAAAATAGAATCCGGCAAGTACAAGGAAGTTAATGCCATGGGAGCCGTTGCAATCATGGCTATGGTAAATTTAACCGGGAAATTCAATTTCCCTTTTATTTTTGGTGGTGATGGTGCCACTATTGCATTACCTTCAGATCTAAAAATCCAGGTTGCTTCTGCACTTAAATCCATCCGGTTCATGGCCAAAGAGTCTTTCGATTTGGATTTAAGATGTGTGATAATTCCAATGTCTGAAATCCGATCTCGTGGACAAAATGTCCGAATTGCACGTTACGGGGTATCTGACTTCTATTCTCAGGCTGCGTTTGATGGTGGTGGCGTAAAATTGGCAGAATCACTCATGAAAGACGATACGCTGAGCGAACCGTTTGATGTCGATCATATTACATCTGAATCAGATGCAAATGTTGAAGGACTTGAGTGTAGATGGGATGAAGTTTCAAATGACCGTGGTGAAGTTCACTCACTTCTTATCGAGGTCATCGAGTCCGACCCCGGAAAAAGAATGAGCTTATTACGTGAAATATTTCAAAAGATAAAAGCAATCTATGGGGATGTGGATCAATCCAAACCTATCACCATCGATAAACTTCGACTTACATTAAGTAATCAAAAACTCTCAGTTGAAAACCGTGTCCAAAACGGCCATCTACCGAAATGGGAATACATAAAATACTGGATCAAACTTCGTATTCAGTGGCTTTTTGGTATCATACTTATGGGATTTGGGATGAAATCAAAATACGTTGATTGGTCACTTTATAAACCCGATTTAGTAGATAATTCCGATCATCGAAAATTGGATGATATGCTCAGACTGGTCCTGGCCGGAACGGAAATTCAACGCTACACAATGCAGGGTTATTTAGAAGAGTTGTATATGCAAAATAAGATCGTATACGGACTTCATCATGCTCAAAGTGCTTTAATTACCTGTGTAATTTTGAATCATCACCGGGAGCATATACATTTAGTGGATGGAAATGATGGCGGATATGCTATGGCTGCACAGAATTTGAAATTGCGTAAATCCAGGATTGAAACTAATTAATAAAACTTCAACTAGCCAAAATTCCGAACAAGTATCTCAATGAAAAATCACGGCATCATACTATTTGATGGGGTTTGTAATCTTTGTAACGGCAGTGTTAATTTTATTATCGATCGGGATAAACAACACTATTTTAAGTTCGCCGCATTGCAATCAGATGCCGGGAAAAGGTATTTAAGAGAATATCAGCTACCCGATTCAGTATTTCAAACAATTGTGTTGGTTGAAGGACCGAAATATTTCACACAATCAACAGCTGCATTACGAATTGCCCGCAAACTGGACGGAGCATGGCCATTGTTGTATGGCTTCATCATCATCCCCCCTTTCATTCGCAATGCTATTTACAATTTTATTGCGAAAAATCGTTATCACTGGTTCGGAAAAAGTGAAACCTGCAGAATTCCAACTCCCGAATTGCAATCACTTTTTCTGGATGATTAAAACTGACTTCTAACCTGTCTTATTTACACCTTTAAAGTGCTTTGTGGAACCGGTAGGGAATCTATAACTGACACAGCCGGAGAAGGATCAGTCATAATATAAAAGTGTAATCCCTGCACTCCGAAATCCAGTAAATCCTGGCATTGCTTTCGTGACCACTCAATACCAATTTCTTTGGCATTTTTAGGGTCAGATGCTACAGCATC
Organism: Bacteroidota bacterium; assembly: GCA_003448835.1. Taxonomy (GTDB): domain Bacteria; phylum Bacteroidota; class Rhodothermia; order Balneolales; family HLUCCA01; genus UBA11400. The sequence continues at coordinate 5,128 of DLXM01000052.1, forward strand.
AGATAAATCAGTTGGAATCGAAAGATTAAATATTTTGGGTAGTCTTGATAAATGCGAAAGTTGAGTCAAGACTTTGAGTCCAGGAATGATGGGTATAGTGATGCCAATTTCACGACATTTGTTCACGAAATCAAAATAGACCTGATTGTCAAAAAACATTTGAGTAACGATGTAATCTGCTCCGGCATCAACTTTATCTTTAAGTTTTTGAATATCCCATTTCATATTCGGAGCTTCATCATGTTTCTCCGGATACCCTCCAACACCAATACAAAAATTGGTAGGAACTGCATCCATCAGTTCTTCCATGTAAATTCCACAATTCATCGCTTTGATCTGACGAACCAGATCTACCGCATAAGAATTCACAGCACGATCTTTATGATGAGGTTTTGGAGCCGCATGGTCGTCACCGCGAATAGCAAGCACATTTTCAATACCCAGATAATTCAGCTCAATCAAGGCATCTTCTGTTTCCTCTTTAGTAAAACCTTTACAAATCAAATGTGGGACAGGATCGACATTATAACGATGTTTGATAGCGGCACAAAGTCCAATCGTACCGGGACGTTTCCGCTTAACACGGCGCTTCATCGTACCATTACCTAAATCAATAAATTCAGCTTCAGCAGCGTGTGAGGTTATATCAATAAACGGTGGACGAAATTTCTGAACCTGATCGAGTGATTCAAATACTTGCTGAATACTTCCACCACGTTTTGGGGGTATGATTTCAAATGAAATAAGAGGTTCCGTCGCGCGATCGTAATGTTCTGTAACCTTCATAATATCAACCTAACAATATATAATTGGACCTGTAAATAATGCGACAAGTTACAGAAAAAATAAAATGATGTCATAGAAAATATAAGTTCATCATATTCCATATATTGATAGTATTAGATAATCTATTCAACATTTCCGGTAATCATGTCCCTACTTGTAAATATCGATCACATTGCTACTCTAAGAAATGCACGTGGTGAAAGTGTCCCTGATCCGGTGGAAGGTGCCCGAATCTGCGAAGAAGCAGGTGCTGTAGGGATTGTATTCCACTTGCGGGAAGATCGTCGTCATATCAAAGATCATGATGTATATCGCCTTAAAGAAACCACTCGAGGCATACTGGATTTCGAAATGGCTGCAACTGACGAAATGATTTCGATTTGCAACAAAATCCAGCCAGAACTTAGCACTTTGGTGCCAGAGAAACGCGAGGAACTTACCACAGAAGGTGGACTAAATATGCGTCACGTTTTTGATGATCTGAAACGCCGGGCTGTTCCAAAACTACACGACGCAGGGATAAAAATCAGCCTTTTTGTTGATCCTAATCCTGAAGACATTCAATTATCTGCCGAGTTAGGTGTTGCCGCGATTGAATTGCATACCGGAACTTATGCTAACGCAAGAACCGAATCTGAAATCCGTCACGAACTGCAACGGCTAGCAAATGCGGCTGAATTGGCTCATAAACTTGGGATGGAAGTCAACGCCGGACATGGATTAAATTTCGAAAACACTGGGCGATTTTTACGAGAAATCCCACACATACATTCGGTTAGTATTGGTCATGCACTCATGAGTCATGCTTTATTCCACGGATTAGCAAATTCAGTACGACAAATGGTCGATTTGATCAACTCCGGAGGTCGATAATGTCATATCGAGCCGGTTTTGTGGCAATTATTGGGCGTCCAAATGCCGGGAAATCTACCCTGTTAAATGCAGTATTAGAGTTCAAACTCGCAATAGCAACTCATAAAGCTCAAACCACACGCCACCAAATCCTGGGAATTCTAAGCGAAGAACAGGGACAAGCTATATTCCTGGACACGCCTGGTGTCATTGATCCGAAGTACAAACTCCAGGAAATCATGATGCAGACCGTAACCCGTTCAACACGGGATGCCGATGCCATTGTACATTTAGTGGATGGCTCCCGTAATCCGGAGGAGGATATGGTTTGGGAATATTTACGTTCGGCAAAAAAGCCTGCTCTATTAGTGTTGAACAAAATGGATATTTCAGATGAAACTCAACTCGAGAATGCTGAAAAAATTTGTATCGAGCAATATCCCTATAATTCTGTTTGCCGAATTTCAGCAGGAAAAAATTTGGAATTGGATGCCTTAAAAAAACAAATTTTTGAATTACTTCCGGAGAGTCCCCCGCTATATCCTGATGATCAACTCAGTGAACACCCGGTTCGATTTTTTGTGTCTGAACTAATTCGTGAACAAATTTTCCTGCTCTATGACCAGGAGATTCCATATTCGTGCACAGTTACGATATCCGATTTCAAAGAAGATGCAACCATTGATCACATCCATGCCGAAATTGTTGTGAATCGGGACAGTCAGAAAGGGATCATTATCGGTAAAGGTGGAAGTATGCTCAAAAAATTAGGTACGCGGGCACGTAAAGAAATCGAAGAACTCACCGGTAGAAAAGCAAATTTACAGCTATTCGTGAAAGTACGTGAGAAATGGCGCGAAAAAGATAGTTATGTACGTGGTTACGGATACTGATCCGATCTTGTATTCAAATTTCACAACGATAGTTCTTGCTCTTGCCTCAAAAAGTTTTTAATATACGCGCCATGTTAGAACCAAACTCAAAACAATTCGTAAACGCCTGTTCGAAGCAACTGTGTAAACAGTGCTGAGGGCTTGAGATTGATTCAACATACGAAAGCCCTTCGATTACTTGATTGGCTTTCAGGGATGAATGTTCTTTATTTTATTTAGAAAGCTCTTATCAAGAAAGGCGGAGGGACAGGCCCTGCGATGCCTTAGCAACCGCCTCGGTGAAAACCGAGGGACAGGTGCTAAATCCTGCTTTGGTAATTCCAAAGAGAGATGAGAGAAGCTGGTTTTTTATCCGACTACTATTAGTAGATTCTGTTATTTAGCCTCTTCTGTCATCGTTAGCGGAAGAGGCTTTTTTTTAAGCAAAATCAACACAAAATCGGATGAAAACAACGTTTAATAGCTGGTACGACACAAAAATGTATGCAACGCCTGAACTCGAGGCTGAGACAAATCGTGTCGAAAAAATTCTGGAGGAAGTCAAAGTGATTGCCATCGTGGGAATTTCAAAAAATACCCAAAAGGATAGCAACTTTGTCGGCCGATACCTCAAGAATGCCGGTTACAAGGTAGTGCCGGTAAATCCAACTGCGCCACAAATCCTTGACGAAGTGAGTTATCCCGACCTAAAAAGCATCCCCTTCCCGGTGGATGTTGTTGATATTTTCCGCAATCCGGATGATGTTCCTGCAGCCGTTAATGAAGCCCTGGAAATTGGTGCTAAAATAATTTGGCTACAGCTCGGAACCGGATCACACGAGGAGCTGAAGAGTGAAGTAACAGAACAGGGATCCGAATTGATTCAAAACCGATGTATAAAGGTAGATCATCAATTTCTTATCCGTCCCAAATTAGATAAAAAACAATAATAAAATGTTAGGAATGAAATATCATGGCAAAACCAAGAACCTATAAATTCGAAACACTTCAGCTTCATGCCGGACAAGCACCGGACTCAGCTACAAACTCAAGAGCTGTTCCGATCTATCAAACCAGCTCTTATACTTTCGATAATACCGAACATGCCGCTACGCTGTTCGCCTTAAAAGATTTCGGAAATATCTACACACGGATTATGAATCCAACTACCGATGTTTTCGAAAAACGTGTTGCGGCACTCGAAGGCGGAGTCGCTGCCGTTGCAACTTCATCTGGTCAGGCTGCACAGTTTCTTGCTGTTGCAACCATAGCACAAGCCGGTGATAACATCGTTTCGACAAGTTATCTGTATGGTGGAACCTACAATCAGTTCAAAGTCTCTCTCCCACGACTCGGAATCAATGTTAAATTTGTTTCTGAGGATACCATAGAAGCATTTGAAGCTCAAATTGATGATAATACCAAAGGGATCTACGTCGAATCTATCGGAAACCCACGAAATAATGTGCCGGATTTTGAAGATCTTGCAGCATTAGCCCGTAAACACCAGATTCCTCTGATCGTTGATAATACTTTTGGAGCAGGCGGCGCTATTGTTAAACCAATTAAATGGGGTGCAAATATCGTGGTTGAATCAGCCACCAAATGGATCGGCGGTCATGGTACTTCTATCGGTGGAGTCGTTGTGGATGCAGGAAATTTCGATTACGGCAATGGTAAATTCCCGCTATTTACCGATCCTGCGCCGGGATATCATGGACTCAATTTCTGGGAAGTATTCGGCGATAAAGGCCCATTTGGTAATATCGCATTTGCAATCAGAGCCCGTGTTGAGGGACTTCGTGACTTTGGTCAGGCACTTTCTCCATTTAACAGCTTTTTGTTGTTGCAAGGACTCGAAACACTGTCACTCAGAGTTGAACGCCATACTGAAAATGCCCTTAAACTGGCAAAATGGCTTAAAAACAACGATAAAGTTTCGTGGGTAAGTTATGCCGGACTCGAGGATCATCCATACCATCAGCTTGCTAAAAAGTATGTCGAACACGAACGCTTTGGTGCCGTGTTAACATTTGGTGTAAAAGGTGGATTTGAAGCGGCCAAAAAATTCATTGAGTCCGTTGAGCTATCGTCTCACGTGGCCAATGTCGGTGATGCAAAAACTCTGGTTATTCATCCGGCATCAACCACTCATCAACAGTTAACTGAAGTTGAACAAAAATCATCCGGTGTTACTGCCGATTTGATCCGGGTTTCTGTCGGTCTCGAGCATATCGATGATATTATCACCGATTTCGAGCTCGCGTTAGGCTAACAGTGTGGTAGGGGTAGTCGGGAGTTGAGAATCCTAATCAGATTTCTTCTCCCGATTATTTACCACAATTGAAAATCGAAATAAAACTCAGTAGTACTGATGTCTGATACTCCAAATAAATTTACGATTGACCATCCATTTACGACTGAA
>DLXM01000061.1 GCA_003448835.1 Bacteroidota bacterium
CTCCTTCACTTCTTCACTTCTTCACCTCATCACCTCAATAACATTAGATTGATTTGCGGGAGGGTCAATCATTTGTCGCATTGTATCGAACATGTGAAGCTGAAGTCTGTATTTTCCGGACTCCGGCGCAGTGTAACTGGCATTAAAAGTCAGTAATAATGTTATTTCCAGTTCCTCACCACCAGGAATTGCAATTATTTGCTGCAAAAAAGAAGGACATGAATCATTTTTAGCCAATTCATCGTCAGAACTATTCTCAGCCTTTAATGAATACCTAAAACTACTGGCACTACATCTTCGGATGTACACAGTGTACCTGGTTGGATTCTGGATATTTACTGTCACCTCATCACCGACCTGATAAACAATATCTGTGGTGTTAATTTCAACTTTATCCTCAGGTCTCAATAATCTCTCACATCCGATACTCAAAATTAGGATCGAGATCGATATCAGTAAGATTGTAATTTTTGACATCCGTGAAATTATTAGTTCAAATACCAAATAGAAGCATTGAGTGCAGTTGCGAACAATATCCACAATAGATACGGAATCTGCAAAATTCCCGAAAGTTTATGAATTCCATAAAACCTCCTGATCATAACCAGAATTACTACTAACAAGAAAATAATGTTTATCAAAGCTAATCCCGGACTTTTAAACCAAAAAAACATCCAGCTCCAGAGAAAATTCAAAAACAATTGCATGAAATACACATCCAGAGCAAGTGTCCGCATCGCACTTTGCGCAGATTGATATATTAAATAAGACGAGATTCCCATCAGGATGTATAAGGTGGTCCAGACAGGTGCGAATAACCACCCGGGTGGGTTAAAAAATGGTTTTTCCAGCGTCTGAAACCACGTATCGACACTGCTGCTCGTTGCAATGCTGGCAGTAATACCAATTACAACTGGAATTAAAACAAATCCAATAAAAGTTCCGATTTTTTTGATATTCATAGCTGATTCAGCTTATTTGAAAATTGAATTCATACCTTTTTTCACATCTTCGAGATCCTTATCGTCTACCTGAAAATGAAAAACGGCTCTGATCGTATTTGGACCAAATTGCGACATGCCGATATGATTTGAAGATAATAGTTTCAGTGTTTCCTCTACCGTTTTGGATGTAACATCAAACAGAACGATATTCGTTGCAACGTCATCCAGATTCACGTTAATTCCGTTGAGTCCTGATATAAATTCAGTAAATGATTTTGCCCGGCGATGATCATCCTCAAGCAATTTATAATGATTATCCAACGCATAATCTGCCGCCGCCGCCAAAATTCCAACCTGTCGCATTCCTCCACCCCACATTTTCCTTTTACGCATTGCGAGACGTTTATTTTCTTGACTGCACAACAACATTGATCCAATAGGAGCTCCAAGTGCTTTACTAAAACAAACCGAAATCGTATCTGCTATTGAACCGTAAAATGATAATGGTATACCGGACGCCACCGATGCATTCCAAATTCGGGCACCATCGATATGTAACATTACACCCTTTTCATCAGCCAGTTTTCGAATTGCAAGGAGATTTTCTTTGGTGTAAAAGGCCCCACCACCCTTATTTGTTGTGTTTTCAAGTGAAATCACACTCGTTCTGGGATCCCAATCATTATGACCACGAAATCCGGTTCGAATCAGCTCCGGGGTCATCACTCCACGGTCACCTTTTAATGTCATAAACTGGATACCGGATAAAAACGGTCCACCTGCAGATTCATAATTATAAACATGACCTGTAACATCAATAATCACTTCATCACCAGGTTGAGTGAGGATGTTCATGGCAAGTTGATTCCCCATGGTACCGCTGGGTACGAAAACCCCGGCTTCCATATCGAACATTTCAGCCACTTTTTCTTGAAATGCATTCATTGTGGGATCTTCTTTGAACACGTCATCACCAACTTCTGCCTGAGCCATTGCTTTTCTCATGCCTTCGGTTGGTTTTGTTACCGTATCACTGCGCAGGTCAATCATGTTTACTCCAAACGATTTTCAATTTTGTTATTTATTGTAAGAATAGAATCCCTGACCGGATTTATCACCTAACTGGCCTGCATCCACCATCTTTACAAGTAATGGGCATGGACGATATTTCGAATCCTTAAAGCCATCATATAGCACGTTCATGATCGACAGGCAAACATCCAGCCCAATAAAATCGGCCAATCGAAGCGGTCCCATAGGATGTGCCATTCCGAGTTTCATGACTGTGTCGACATCCTCAGCACTTGCTACACCCTCATAAACGCAATATATCGCTTCATTAATCATAGGCATGAGGACTCGATTTGACACAAATCCTGGATAATCCTGCACTTCTACCGGTTCTTTACCCATTGCAACAGTCAACTCTTTTATAGCCTGATAAACTTCAGTTGACGTACTGAAACCTCGAATTATTTCGACGAGTTTCATAACCGGGACCGGGTTGAAAAAGTGCATACCAACCACTCGTTCAGGTCTTGATGTGGCAGTAGCCAGCTTTGTAATTGAAATTGAGGATGTGTTTGAAGCCAAAATCGCATGTTCCGGTGCAACTGAATCAATCTCTTTAAAAATTTTGATCTTCAAATCCAGATTTTCGTTAACCGCTTCAATAATCAAGTCTGAAATAGCAGCAGCTTTTTTGAGGTCATTTCCGGGATGAATTCTGCCAAAAGTAGCTTTGTGTTCATCAGCAGTAATTTTTTCCTTCGTAACCATCCGTGCTAAATTTTTATCAATAGTAGCCATTGCACGGTCTAAAACCTGTTGATTCAAGTCAATGAGATGAACTTCGAGTCCACTCATTGCAGCTACATGTGCAATTCCATTGCCCATCGTTCCGCCACCTATTACTGTAATTTTGTTGATTTTCATGGATACCTCTCAAATAGTGTTGTATTATTTAAAATTGAGTTTCTTTTAAAAAACGATCTACAGTTTCCTGAGCCGATTCTCGTTGTCTGATTAATTTTTGTCGACCATTTGCTTCAATCAATACTTCAGCAGGAAGTGCTCTACGGTTATAATTCGATGCCATAGTCATACCATAAGCTCCTGTGTCACAAATAGCAAGTAAATCACCTATTTGAGTCTCAGGCAACAACCGATCTTCTGCAAGTATATCGCCCGATTCACAAATATTCCTGANNCCGATTCACAAATATTCCCGGCAATTGTATAATTCGTTGATGGTATAATTTCAGTTTTGGTAACATTGACCACCGCATGATATGCTTCATAAAGAGCAGGCCTCAATAAATGATTAAATCCGGTATCGGTGCCAATAAATGAAACTCTACCTTGATCCTTAACCGTATTTACTCGAGTCAAAAGTAGTCCGGCTGGTGCAACGATCCATCTACCAGGTTCAAAGATGAAACGAATGTTACCTTTCCTTCGATCAAATTCATTTTTTAGTATAGGAGTGGCTTTCCGAACAAATTCCTGTATCGAAAATGGAAGTTCATTTTCACGATACGGTATAGGGAATCCTCCACCAAAATTAATGTGTCGCAAATCCGGTAATTGATGTCCGATTTTGATTAAAACATTCATCGCGTTCGTCAAATTCTCAGGTTTTTGAATCCCGCTTCCAATATGAATGTGTAGTCCTGTAATTTTCACACCATATTTAGCCGCCATGGAAACTGCATCCGGTATTAAATCCAATCGGATACCAAATTTACTATCTTTGTTGCCAGTATCAACTTTGGCGTGATGTCCATCACCAATCTGTGGATTCACACGAATTGTACATTCCTGAGCCAATCCGGATTTAACAAACTGCTCCAATCGCGAAAACGACCCTATGTTGAGCGTTACACCCTCATGTGCCGCAGCCTTCATTTCATGATCAGTGATATTATTCTCTGTGTAGAAAATTTGATCAGCACTTTGTCCAACCCGAAGCGATAGCAGGACTTCTTCAAAACTCACAGTATCAAATCCGAATCCTGCTTGTTGTATAATTTTTAAAATATGTGGATTATCGTTCGCTTTTACAGCATACATCCAGTCTACAGGAACATCCACAAAAGCCTGTTTTAACTGTTTACAACGAGATTTTATGATGGTTTCATCATAGACATATAACGGTGTTCCAAATTCAGTTGCTAGTGATTCAAGATGTGTAGATGATGTAAATAATTTAGTAGATGACAATCTTTTCTCCGGATCGATTTTCAAATGGTTCGTAGCCTAGTTTTGATTAAATTAGAGCGTTAAAATTCTATTCTCGCAAAATACCAAAAACACATCAAACGTAGAATCAAAATCTCATTGTGCTAAAGTCTATACTTCGCTTCACCTTACTGCTGCTGGTTTTATTTGGGGCATTCAGCGCACTGGCCATTTACTGGACATTTTACAAGCCCCTACCAGTGTATGAATCATCACACAAATTAACTGGTTTAAGTGATTCAGTAAGCGTTCACTGGGACGATTACGGAGTTCCACACATCTTTGCGACCAATGAACTGGATATGTATATGGCATTAGGATATGCACATGCGCAGGATCGATTGTGGCAGTTAACGCTCAATCAAATGTATGTAGAAGGTAGATTTGCTGAGTTTCTGGGGGAAGATGTCATTGAATTCGACAAGTTTTCGCGAACCATAGGATTTTGGCGTATCGCCGGTGAGCTGGAACAACAAGCAGATAGCCGTGAACTTCAAATATTGCAAGCATATAGTAATGGAATAAACCAATACATTGAAGCAAATCACAACCGGCTTCCAATAGAGTTTTCATTGGTTGAAATGAAACCAATCCCCTGGACCCCTCGCCCCTCGTACGCCATGTCGCGTGCTTTAG
>DLXM01000181.1 GCA_003448835.1 Bacteroidota bacterium
TGTCGACTGAGCAAAGGATGAGACAGCAAAAACTGTTTGCAGAAAAATGGTCAGCGCTAATCGTGTTACGAGTGTTGTGTTCATTGTATGAGGATTGTATAGGTTTACCACTGGTAATACGCGCCTCTATTTTATTAAACAGGGATATACAATTCACACACTATGATCGAGACGTACAGAAGTGATGTTAAATCAAATATATGGCAATTTTCTTCCTTGTTGCAAAATTTAATTATTTTGATCTTTTCATCCAGATCGAATAGGTAATTCTGAGGATAAATATTGCCCCTATTTTGTCCCTAAGTTGTCCCCAGAAAATATACGCCCAAAACAAAAAAGCCATTGAACAACGTTATTAATTGCTATTCAATGGCTTAAACTTGTACACCCATAGGGATTCGAACCCCAAACCTTCTNNCGTAGTCAGATGCTCTATCCAATTGAGCTATGGGTGCCCTTGGATTCGGCCACACATTTCTGTGCAGATTCCAAATATCGGAATAATCTCATCCATGTGCATAATATTTTTTATAAGTTTGTATACATAATTTGAAATTTATTCAGCTATCAGCTGACCCAGCATCTCCCCTATGCCCGAATATCTTCCGGATTGCCGCTGCACCGCTTCGATCCAAACGGATTCATGTCCATAGATTTCAACGCTGTTTCGAGCTCGTGTTACCGCTGTATAAATTAACTCCCGGGTCAAAACCGGGGACATCTCATCCGGCATCACCAACATTATGTTATCAAATTCAGATCCCTGGCTTTTGTGTACCGTTATAACCCAGGCGGTCTCAATATTATAAAGCTGTGAGGGTGCTACTATTTTTAAGCGATTTGTTTTGGGATCCACTCCAAATGACACCATTAATCGGTCATCAAGTTTAATGGTGATCCCGACGTCACCATTAAACAGTCCCAAATTGTAATCATTTTGGGTGACTATAACCGGACGTCCAACATACCACTCACCGTCTTCTGAAATGAGTGTAGTTTTTCCGGTTTTTCGAAGTTTTTCGCTTAATACTTTGTCAATGATCGCATTTAACATCACCGATCCACCATATCCACGTCGATGTGCACTCAAATTCTGAAATGTTTTCAATGTTTTAAACAACGCTGCCACTTGTTGATTAAAGTCTTCTGAAGTGGATTCTTTTTGTTCACGTTTTGTGAACTTTTCTATTTGACTAAGTAACTGATTGTGGATTTCATTTATTCGTGGGATTACGGTGTCTATCAGATTCATTTGTTTTGGATTTACTACACCTAATGCATCCTCGTTTTGCATCAATTGCCAGGAATTAATACCATCTCCCGAATTGATCAATTTTGCAAGATCTGATAACCTAGATTCATCCGAAAACCTCCAAGAATGACTCAGATTCACCATAAAATCATACTTTGATTCACTATGTGTATGATTTTCAGCAGATACGGATTTCTGTCCGTCTTTTGTTTTTGGGATTTCTTTTTGTAATTCGGCCAGCGTTCGAGTGATTTCACCAAAAACTGCACCGGCCTCAACGGACGACAACTGGTCTTTGTCCCCCAAAAGAATAATCCTGCATCTATCCGGCAACGCCTTAAAAACACGTGCTAACATAGCCAAATCAACCATCGATGCTTCGTCTATGATGAGTAAATCCAGTTCAAGTCGTCGATCTTTTGAATATAGCGCTTTGCCCATTCCCGGATTCCATCCAATTAAACGGTGCAAAGTAGAAGCGGATTTTGGGATGGCTTGTAGAATAGACTCTGGAATTTGTAACGCTTCCAGATTCTGAGTAACCGATTCCATCATTCGAGCAGCAGCTTTTCCCGTTGGAGCTGCAAGTGCCACTTTCTGCGATGGATCAAATTCAAATAATACAGCTAACAAGGTCGTGATACATCGGGTTTTACCTGTTCCTGGTCCACCGGTTATGATTGTAAATCGATCTCTGAGTGCTGTTGTTACTGCATTAATCTGACTTTCTGTTCGACCTTCGTCATCTTTTAGATATTGATGGATACGTTGTTGAATATCGGCATCAGTAACGTTTTTTTGCGAATGGGCTAATAATTTCGAATGTTTAATTTCATGATCAGAATTCGATTTATCATCTCCGATAACTTGTTTTGTTAAGACTTCGTCCACATTTGATGGAAAACTGTCCATCGTATCAGATTCAGCAGTCGATAATCGATTTATTATCCCTGAAACTACCGTCCGCTCAGCTTCCCAGTATCTGCTCAGGTAGATCCAGTCAACTTGTCGGACCAAAGGGAATTGAATTTCAATTGTTTCATAGTTGATACTTGTAGCATCCCCGATTATACCGGATTTGACAAATCCAGCGAGAATCTCGTTGGTTAACTTTATTCCTGAAATACCACCACGAATAGTCTTAGTCGCAGATTCATCCAAGTCTTTCGGATTACCGGAACCTAAAAAGTAACTCGAACCGGATTTCCCATCATCAGCATCTATCAAATTTGATGCCATTATTTCAAGATGCTCATCAAAAGATTTGTCAAGTAATTCTGAAATACGAATTGCAACTTGTCCCTTCTGCTGCAGGACCGATAACAAAATGCCTAAAACCAACATCTCATTTTGATGTGAATCGACCTTCGAACTCAGATAGTTTCCGGTGTGGACATCTATTTCAGTAATTATATTTGGATATACAGATATAAGATGTTTTGATAAAGTATTGATTGATGCTTGCCTCACCATGATTCCCTCCTTAAGCTTATATTCGCCTTAGCAAATACATAAGAATGAGGATATGAAATCTCTACCTTACGCAACAGTAAAACACTTCTATAAATTATATTTGCCTCTACAAATATAATAGTATTCAAAAATCCATCCTGGACATTACGTTTCATGAATCTCCTCCTTGAAACAAATCACTTTGATGCGATTTGTTTATATTCGGTTGGGTAGATGTATCATTTCCATGAATTATATCCTTTGAGAGGTTCATAACGACTTTTTCGTCCGGCATGTCATAAAACACTCCGTTGGATTGACCCGAAGTCAGTCCGCGCCAGTACAAATAAAAAACACCACCGAAGTGTTCCTTGTATGAATAATTATATATTTGCTTAGACAAATATTTATTCAACGCAGCTGAATACAAATAGTACTGCAGATTATATTTGTTTTTCCGAATATCCTCGGCAATACGGTCAAAGGTGTAATCCTTCTTTGAAAATCCCAGGTGATTTGACTTGTAATCCAGGATGTAATATTTACCATCTTTCTCGAATATCAAGTCAATTAGTCCCACTAAGAAATGATTTTTTTCACTGGCATCACCCTCTAAATGCCTACCTGAATCCAACTCAGAACCTCTTTCCACCTCACCTGCAAACAATGATGCAATTAGCGAGTCCATTTTGGCAGCATCATACCTATACAAAAACTCCATTTCGCACAACTTGTGATCCGGGGATAGGGAACTAAGCGAAAAGTCACCCATATCAGAAACACCGTCAGAACTACGCGATATACGCCCCACTTCAGAATCTCCCACAGAACCGAGCCCACCCTGTAATCGCGCACCAAGTGTATCCTGTATTAACTGTTTTATCAATTTTTTGGCCACATCCGGATCAAATCCATGTTTGATACAACTCGCCTCAACAATACCATCATGCAACGCATCATCCGAAAAATCGATCAATTCAAAAATTTCATGCCACAAATTCCCGGTATGGGCACCTTTAGGAAAACGAAATATTTCAGGCGAAGCCTCACCGGACTCCTCATACTCAATGTCAGCTTCTTCATCTCGAATGCGCTCCGCCCCAGTTTCATACTGATCATACTTGCGATGAATCGACGAATAACTCGTTATCGAACGCTCAGGGATCAATTTTGAAACATTTGAATCACTAAACAACTCAACCCGAATCACTTTGGGCTCACTATCCAGTTTTATGGGTTCCGCGGGATCCACACTCGAAATCGATTCGAAATAAACAAGCCCGCTGTGTTTTTCAGCAAGTTTCGCCATCAAAATAGATAAAACCCCATCCTTTGGCACCTCTTTCCCTAGCGGATTAACCTTACCCGTGACGATTTCCAGATAGTTTTCTCTACCAAAAGCATCAGAATCAAGAACATTCGATTTGACCAAAGCCCCAAACATCGGCGAAATCATATTGTCCTTATAGCACGAATACGGGACATAACAGCGATACTGAGCCCTGGTAAACGCCACATACATCAACCGAATCCTATCCTCCCAGCTCTCAAGTTTACTCAGAGCCGAAGTATTCGGATTCAAGTAATCGCCAATATCCATTTTTCGAGTAAATGTAATTCGTCCGTTTTCATCCATCACCTCATCGTAGCACACATTATTCCCGGCTTTACTCCAGGACGCATCCCACAAAAACGGCGCATACACAATCGGATATTGTAGTCCCTTGCTCGAATGCATCGTCACAATCTTAACCCGATTATCATCACTTTCCAACCTGATTTTCATCGAATCTTCCGACTTCGATTCAGACAAGCGTTGCGCTTTCAACCAATGGATAATCCCGCTCAAACTGCGATGATGCTTGATTTCTTCAGCATAAATCAACTCCGTCAAATGACGAATATTCGTTATGCTACGCTCACCGTAATAATTTGAAATCAACCTTTGTTCAAGAGCATAAACCTCAAATAAATGCCTTATCCCAGTCAAAACGCCATATTTTTCGATTAATTCTTTGGATGTATTCAGGTTCTGAATCCATTCAGACCACGAAATATCGTTGTTTTCAAAGGACTCAATTTCCTCAACGTCCATCCCAAACAAGGCCGAACTTAACAGAGCCCTTATCTTTCTCAAGTTCCTGCTGTCATTGATACATTCCAGTAAAAGCGACATCAAACCAGATTCTTCGGAAGTAAAAACATTACTGTCTCCCGTTTCAACACACGGTATTCCGATATCAGTCAAGGACTCCCGGATCAATTTTGCCTGAAAATGCTTAGAAACCAGCACCGCAATATCACCGGCATCGATAGGACGAGTACCGGTGGACTCTTTTTCGTCTTTAATTCCCGCTTTTGAGTCCATCGATAATTGGAGCTGCGAAGCTATGCTTTGGGTAACCCAAGCCACTAAATCACTGGTACTTTCACCTTTATTTGAACTTTCGGTATCAATTTCGATAAATCGTAGCGCCTCGTGCGATTCTTGATCATTGAAATAGGGATTTTCCTGATGATGTGCATCCGAATTTATGTACGCAAGTTCAGCATCGATAAAACTTCCATCCCGATCAAAAACAGCATTCACAGCCGAAACCAAATTCTGAGCACTTCGATAATTCCGGGACAACGTGAAGTGGTTTTTGGCCTCATTTCGAGCTTCGAAATACGTTTTTAGATCCGCCCCACGGAATTTATAAATCGACTGTTTCGGATCCCCGATCAAGTACAACAACGTGTTTTCGGGTGCTCCATCCTGCACATATATCTGGCGGAAAATCGAATATTGAACCCGATCCGTATCCTGAAACTCATCGATCATCGCCACGGGATACTGATCCAGCAGTTTCTTTCGCAAAAGCGTCGCTTTGGCAGGATTCACAGACTCATTCAGCGCATCATCCACACTGGTCAGAAGATCATCATAAATCAAAACCTGATCTCGTTTTCGCCGGGTTTGATACTCTGTTTTTAGGGATGTAAGAGCGGTTCGAAGTTCATATTGTACCATCCATTTCGTCATTTCAATAGCATCCTCCAGCAATTGAAAAAACTTATGATCCGGCAATGGACCCGCCCAGTTTTTGGGTTTGCGGTTATCCAGAAATCCTTGAGTAAATTTCTCAGTATAATTCTTGGGAAGTCTCATGAACGGATCTTCCAGAAACGCAATTACATCCGGTTTCCATTTTTCAAAATTCTTACTGTAATCATTGTTATTGATCTTAGTCTCAACCAGTTGCTTGTGAATTTCAGCCTCCTCAGTCGCCCAAATGGTCTGCAACTGCTGCATTCTGGCTCGAAAATCATCCAATTTGGCATCAATAGACCATCCAGACCACACAGCCGGCGTTTTATCCTCAACCAAATCAATCCGCGTGTGCATCTGGACCGTAAACTCCGAAAATAACTTTTTGATTTTATCCAGCGTCAGATCGTTAAGCAACAATCCGGAAAATATTTGATTCTCAGGCCGACTTAACCGTTGATTCATCCTGCGCCAATAATCCGCAATCACTTCATCGATCAACAGCTTACTATCCGACAAAATGTTGATCTCACGATCCACACCCGCCTCAAAGCTGAAATCGTTCAGTACATTCTTACAAAACGAGTGAATCGTGTAAATGGAAGCCTCATCAAACTCAGACTTACTACGTTCAAGTGACTTGATCGCTTGCACGTCCCCACCATATCGGGTCCTGCACTCGGACAAAAAAGGATCCTCATTCAACTCAACCGACGCATCGGAAATGACCTCATACACCTGATTGATCCGGTTCAAAATCCGTTCTCGAAGCTCCTGCGTAGCTGCATCCGTAAACGTCACCACCAGAATATTCTTTGGTAGAAGTTCACGCGTCAGCAACAACCGAATAACGAGGGCTTCGATATTCCAGGTTTTTCCGGTCCCAGCACTGGCTTCAACCAGATTTATCCCGGACAGAGGAGCATCCCAAACATTCAGTTCCCGGGTGGATGTTATCATAGAGTATCTCCCTTCATCAACCCGAATAACTTCACAGAAATCACCGAAAATGCATCAAAATCATCGAAATCACTCATTTTTATGATGAAATCTGTCGATTCCTGAAGTTGATCCGGCGTCATATTTTCAGCCGAAATCGAAAGATGCAACGGATGTTTTTCCGCCCAGGCATGAGCGACCCACGGAGATGAAATTTCATTCAGAGATTCGGATGCATGCTGTCCCGGCTCACCGGAGGTCACATCTATAATTCGACGAAGCGCATTTTTAGTATTGTTAGAATCACCATTCTGAACATATTTCAAATACAATTCACTGCACTCAGGAAAAATGGGTATCAAATATCGCTCCGATAATACCATGATCAACAGCAGATTATATAACCTTATGGATGCCTCTCCGAAAGTTAATTCTGCGAATTCAACAATTTTTTGCTCCTTGAAATAGACGCGTGATTTCACCGGACCCTCACAGTTCAACAACACATGGTGGATCCAATGCTGGAGTATTCTTTTCTGATTAATGGAGCCGGCTTCGAGTGCAAAATACACGTCATTTGCGCAAAGATCGAACTCACCGGACACATTCACATCCACACCATCCGATAAATTGACATCCTTTGAAATTGCCTTTCGGACAAGCGGCCATGATAAATCTAAAACCGGGTCTGAATGTACTCCATTCCAAATTTGCGCCAAATCCTTCATCACCGAATCCAATGACTTTTGCCCGGCAATCGCATCGGGTAAAATCCCTTCAAGTTCAAGCCTGGTGGACATAGACTGCATCATGTTGACATCGAAATTGAGAGATGCCCCCTCGTTTTTAAGTCCATCGATAAGCTGTTGATGAAACACCGTTCGGATTTTCCACTTGTCTAACCCGTTCAAGTCAAAAGGCTCAACATCATCATCCGGGACATCAGCTTCGAACAAATCGATGCCATAACTGTTGCGAAGCGTTTGTTTTATCGGATTATTGTAGAAAGTGACGAGATTCGACAGCGGAAACTGGATTGAAGTTACATCCTCGCTCAAATCCGCATCAATACCCAGAATTTCTTTCAGGGATGGATGATTCCCGGGCGACAATTCCGGAATAATTGATTCACGAATA
>DLXM01000138.1 GCA_003448835.1 Bacteroidota bacterium
GCGGACTACAAATATAAGGGGTTCAACACACGATAAGCAACATCCATCTTAACATTAAATTAACACCAACTCTCAACACCCACACCTAACTATCCATTTTATTACACGTTAGCTACTGATATAATTTTAAAAATATTTTCTTCTCTCTAGTCTTGCTCCTAAATATTGCAAAAACGCTAAGCACTAACCTTCTTCCCCTCTTCACCTCTTCCCCTCTTCCCCCTACTCTCCTTCACTTCTTCACTTCCAGCTTCTTTAATTTACTCTGTAACGTAGTCGGTTTCATTTCCAACACCTCTGCCGCACCTCCCTTACCATAAATTCGTCCACCCGTCCGCTCCAGTACCGCTTCCAGATACAACCTCGACATCTCCTCAAACGGCAAAATCTCAGCGAACTGAATTGCACCCACTTCCGAACCCGATGACGCCACCTCAACCTTCAAACCAGTACTAAATTTCAAAACATCACTACTACCCAATACCGAAACAGCAACCACCTTATTCAATTCTTCAAAATTTCCAGGCAACTTCGACCTCATCAATCCTTTTACAAAAGCTCCATCCACCGGCAACACCCCCACGCCCAAAACCGTACAAACCTTCTCAACCTGTAACTCAGCAAGTTTCTGCAAGTCATCCGCACGATCGCGCAACGGTGGAACCATTACCGACAAAAACGATAACCGGTACAAGAAATCTACACTCAGCTTACCCCGCTTCTGTAAATCCTCAGCCGAACCCGTGGTCGTCGCAATAACCCTGGTCGTAAATCCACGTTTCAACCGCGTTTCAATCGCCAGCAAAAGATCCCGCTGGTCAGCCGCTTTCAACAACGAAATTTCACCCAACACCAATTGCAGATTGGATTCTATATCATCCAAAATAGTGGACTTCAAATCAGCCTCATCCAGCCCGGCAAAAATCCGGTTGCGATTGCCCTTCAAGTCACGCAGATCCAGCGACCATACTTGTGTGCCGGACTTCAACACCGCTGCTTTTCGCGCCATTATATCTGCTATAGTCATCTTCCCGGTGCTACGCTCGCCCGTAATCAACATGTTTTGACTCAATCGACTCAATTCATCAACCTGCTTCATGAGTCCCTTCATAACCGGAGAACCGGCCACAAACGAAACACCACCTGCAATGCCATGTCCAGCGAGTTCACCCTGCGATTTAACTCCCTCTCTCTTATTCTGACCTGCATCCCCGTTGGTTGAACCACCAGATTCGACAACCGGGCCTCCGCCTACCACCTGAACATCATCAATCGACACATCAACCGGATGCAATGCCACGGATATCAAATTTACTTTGGACGACTTAGGTCGAAATAATCGATAATCAAATTGATACGGCAAAATATTACCGCCTCGATCCGTCAAATTAACTGCAGCCTCAATTTCCCCACTATCAGGGTGAGTCATCGATGCAATTCGATCTACTAAATTTTCTAGGTCACTTCGGACCATGGTCGGTTCTTCCGATGCCAGCACGTATTGTTCAGGCTCAAATCCAAGCTGCTCCGTAACCCCATCACTCACAAAAATTAAATGTGCTTGCTCTTCTTCGTCAATTCTGAACAGCATGACCAGTCCGGGTATATAATCCAGGACTTCTCGCCAGAATGCATTGGTTCCAGTACTCATGATATATTATTTGTAACGACATTTCGTGAAGGTGCAACGATATAAAATTGTACGTTTACACACAACTGTTAACTGACAATCATTTAAAAGCGATTCTAACCCCAAAATTCGATCACGTATTAAAGTTCCCATTTATAAATCACTTCTAATCAGGTAAATATCATTTTCGAAAACGTCTCCATTATTCAATCGAATTTCGCCTCAATTAGATAGTTCCATTTTTTATTCACAATCAACCAATATCACAATTTCAGCAGTCATGCTTCCAGGAACCTGATCTGTCAACCTATTCATACAACTTGTGACCCGACGGATCTTCGTTGTAATGTTTTAGCCTTTTAACGCCCAGGTAAAACAACGGGGTATCAAACAACGCAGCAAAAAACTTGAACAGGTAAGAATTGATGATCAAAATAAAAAGTGCACCCAGCGTATTAATATTTTCACCCAAATTCCCGGCATAGTAGAGAATGAAAAGAATCGCAACCGTATCTACCATCTGACTTACCATCGTAGAAGCATTATTCCGCAGCCACAAATGTTTTCCTTTTGTATAATTTTTCCAAAAATGAAACAACTTCACATCGATTGTCTGAGCCGTGAGATACGCAATCATACTTGCAATTGTATTTCCAATCATAAATCCATACACCCCATCAAATAACTCTATACCCCCGCTCACGCCGAATGCATTCGGCATATAATAATTGATGGTCATCATGATTATCATAAATACATTCATGAAAAAGCCGATCCAGACCACCAATTGAGCTTTTTTCTGGCCAAATAACTCAGAAATGAGATCCGTGACCAAAAATGTTGCCGGAAATGCAAGTAATCCAACCGGAATTATCATAGAATACTGACTCCCGTTTCGAACCAGTTCCGGAACCGCAGGCAAAAACCAGTCAGGCAAATTCAATGTAAAAAGTGTGATGAATTTTGTAGTACCAATAATATTTCCCATAATCAACGCCGTTAGAAACACAGCGGAAAGTCCAAGAAAAAGGAGATCACGTTTATAACTAACCGGATCCGGACGAGAGTTTTCTTCGTATTTAGACATAGTGTTTTTTAAATTTTGG
>DLXM01000067.1 GCA_003448835.1 Bacteroidota bacterium
GTATAAATATAGCTAACGATAAAAAATTATTTTTACTTGTTTAAATCCATGGTTCAAAAATGCCAGAAATTCCAAATATGAAACAAATGCTACATTTTTTAAAAATTTCATTCACGTTCAGATTAGCATCAATACAAAATGATTGTTTTTTGATGCAAGATGTTAGATGATATGATGGGTGATATAGTTGTAAATACGGTGGATGATATGATAGAACATTAGTCGGATTCACATTTCAATCAATAAAAAAGGGCCACCGGTAAAACCGACAACCCTTTAAAATGTAGTGGATAACTAATTAGACGTTTGTATTTATAACAGAGTCTTCAGTTCCAAATTCATTTCCAACATACGCATCAGCAGCTTCATCATTTTCCCATGTTGAGCCGTCAATGAGATATCTGAACTTGAATTCTTCATTTGCATTCAAACGAATCGTTGTCTCCCATGCACCATTTTTCTTTACTAAATGGTCAGTTTTAGGATCCCAATTGTTGAAATCTCCCAACAAAGCAACCGACTCGCTTGCTTTCTCGCCGGCAACCGTAAAGGTTACTTTGCATACGGTTTTCTTTGGTGTGAATTGTTTCTTAATCATAATAAGCAGGTTTTTAAATTTATAAGTGGTCACCCCAAATATAAGTATTTAATTATTTTACGTCAAACCCTAATAAATCAGATTTTTTTAATTTAATGATTTATTAATAATTAAATTAATTAATCATAATGGTAAATATTGTTTTATAATTTAATATAGGAAACGTTTCCAGGTTTAATAATTTTCTCAATACCGGACAAGCTGGTCTGTTTATTCGTTAAACCCGCTCTCAAACAATTCTACGATTCGGTCCAAGGCTTCCTGCTCATCCGGACCATCAAACTCTAACTCCATTTCCGATCCCTCGTCGGCAGCTAAGGTCATAACACCCAAAATACTCTTCCCATTGATGGTATAACCATACATATGAATGTGAAATTCCGCTTTGTATTCAGACGCAGCCTGGACCAACATCGCAGAGGGCCGGGTGTGGATTCCACATGGATTTACTACCGTAACTTTCTTTTTGATCATTCTACTCGTAAAGATTCTATCTGATTCGTATTTTAGCGGCAAACGTACTTATAATAACGAAAAATTTAAAATTTTATGTCAGTTTCCAAAGATGATGTCGCGTACATGGCAAACCTGGCTCGACTCAAGGTCACCGATTCTGAAATTGAACAATTTCAGTCGGACATGAACAAAATTCTGGGTTACATGGAGTTACTCAATCAAGTGGATACTTCCAATGTAGAACCTTTGGATCATGTGATCGAATTACCTCCAAATTACCGAAAAGATGTTGCTTTTGAGCCACTTGATCACGATGAAGCGCTCAAAAATGCTCCGGATGCCGACTCCGACTACTTCAGAGTACCACGTGTAATAGAATAATTATGAGTAGAACCAAAAAAGGGAAACATAATTCTGAAGCGCCATCCACAAAAAAGGATTTCATCGATGCGCTGAAATCCTGGCAAATTCATCTCATCTGTTTGCTCATCCTGATGATTGCGCCGATGATTTTGCATTCGCCGATCATCACAGATGGTAAAGTAATTACATCCGGTGATATCATTCAGTGGAGAGCCGGTGCCGAAAGTTTGATGAACTATCAGGAACAGTCCGGCGAACAGGCACAATGGTCAACAAATATGTTTTCAGGAATGCCCGCTTATGTGATCAGCAACCTGGAACGATTCCCCTCTTTTGATACCATAATTCTTCCATTATTTAAGTTCATTTTTCCGCTCACAGAATACTGGATCCTACTGGGTGGTGCATATTTTTTTCTGCTAGTCATGGGATACCGGCCGCTGATTAGTGTTGTTGGCGCGCTAATTATTGGTCTTACCGCATACATTCCGATCATTATTGGAGCCGGGCATAACACCAAATTTTTTGCATACGCATACATTCCGTGGGTTTTTGCAGGCTATAAACTCATGTCCGATCGCATGAAATCGGATTTTACTGAAAATGGCTTCAAATACGGTGGATTTTTGATGTTTTTGGCAGCTTTTATGCTACATGTCCGAGCCGGACACCCTCAAGTCACCTACTATTTTCTGTTTTTACTTGCAATTTGGTGGATTTTTGATGGAATTCAAGCGAGAAAATCTGGAAAAATTAAAGTCTGGGCACAACATACTGCATTTTTAATCGCAGCCGGACTTCTTGCGGTTTTCAGCGTTGTCGAGCAAAACTGGGCACTGCTTGAATATAGTTCAGCCAGCATCCGTGGGGGATCAGATATAGCCGGAAATACCGGACTAGATCAAGGATATGCTTTTATTTGGTCTCAGGGTTGGGGAGAATTACTGACGTTAATCATTCCCGGTCTGTATGGTGGAACCGAACTCTATTGGGGACCCAAACTCTTCACCGGGGGTCCGCATTATTTTGGAGCCATCGCATTCTTTTTGATGGTTATCGGACTCGTATTTAATCGTCGTGCTCACAGTAAAATCTTTATCATTGCCGGATCTCTGGCAGTTCTGTTTTCATTGGGAAAACATTTTGGGTTACTGAATAATCTCATGTTCGATTATTTTCCGTTGTTCAACAAATTCAGAACACCCGAAATGTGGCTGATGTTGGCAGTATTTAGCTTTACCGTTCCGGCCATGGATGGACTTTCATGGTTCGCTGACCGTTCCGCGCAAGTCGTATCATCGGGTAAAAAGTGGCTGATTGTAGCCGGAATCGTGTTGCTACCCGGTATTTTTGTGTTAGTTGCTGCAGATTCACTCTTCAGCTTTGAAAAAGACGGTGAACGAGCACAAATTGCACAACAAGTAGCCCAAAGCAACCAGGTTTCTCCTGAGGATCCACGAGTAGCGCAGGCAGTAGATCGAATTTTTGCGGAACAATTATTACCGGAGCGTGTGGCAATGGCAAAAGCGGATGCCCTCAAAATGGTTATCGTAGTGGGATTGGCAGTTGGACTTTTGTTCATCATGGTCAGCGGTAAACTGGCAATTAGCATCGCACTGATTGGAATCGTCGGATTAACCATGTTCGATATGGTCTCAGTTGGGAAGACTTATGTTGCCGATTACTCGTATCAAGACGCGGGATTCGATGCTGAACGCGTCATAGAATCTCGAAAGCGCCCGGTTGACACATGGCTTCAATCAGCCATTTTAACTGACGAACCATGGACCTATCGAGTTTTTCCATTGGCAGAAAATGCATTCAACAATGCGGTTCCATCCTATTTTTACCCAAGTATTGGAGGGTACTCCGGTGCAAAAATGGGTATTTATAACGATGTCATAGACGAAGCATTATTTGGTGGTCAGACGGGTATAAATAGAAATATTTTGTCCCTGTTGAATGTGAAATACATCACCTATGGAAGCAGAATTCCCGGATTTGATGTCGCTCACGAAAGTGATGGATTGCTCGTGTTGGAAAATCCGGTGGTGTTACCTAAAGCATTTTTTGTGGATTCTTTAGTCTATGCCGGGTCTGCTTCAGAGGCCATGGAATTCATCAAAGATCCATCTGTGGATTTAGGTAAAACTGCAATAGTAATGGGCGAAGATGGGATTGCAACTGGGGTGGATTCTTTGGCTTCTGTGGAAGTCACCCGATACGATGCCCATCAAATTGATCTGAAAGTATCTCGTTCCAGTGATGGATTTTTGGTGTTGGGCGAGATTTATTATCAGGATGGATGGAAAGCTGAACTAAATGGTGAGTCGATTCCGATTTATCGAACCAATTATCTGGTGCGCGGGATTGTGGTTCCGGCTGGTGATCATCAAATAACGATGGTTTATCAACCTGATTGGTACAAACCAGTCCGGTTTATTTCAACAGCGGCAAATATGGTGATTTTAGTGCTGATTGTTGGATTGTTGGTGATGTACTACAGGCCAAAAGTCTCATAAATCCGCAAAAATTCCGAAGCAGGATATTCGTACAGATTCGATCGATTTGAATATTTAAAGTCCAAATCAATTTGCATCACGATAGAAAATCGAAGTTTTCCAGCCGACTGGGTCATTCACATTCGTTTATTTTGTTAGCGGTGAATATATATAATGCTACTTTTGGGGAATCTGGCGGTGCATTACAACCCAAAACAGTTGGCATCCCGGTAGAAAATGGATGTTTCGCTGGGCATAAAGTCAATCGGAATAAATCCTGTAAACCGGAGCTGCTTGAATCCACGTGATTTCAAAAGCTCGATACCGGGTTGATATCGTTCACGTTCGGTGTTATCCCAGATTATCACACCATCCTCGGACAACGATTGAAAGCAAGCTTCAGCACAATTGACCCTTTCACGTCCGTCGATAATGATCAGATCAAACGTTCCTTCCAGTTCAGTAATTGAATTTGCATATTTTCCATCCTCTAGTTCACGAAACATCACCGTAGCATTTGGACGTAACATAGATTGAACTTTGTTAAACCAATCCTGATTGTGTTCAACGCTTGCCACTTCGCGGGTACGGTCTGCCCACCAATTGGTGCTATTACCGGATCCATACTCAAATACCCGAATGTTGGATGGTATCCGGTCCGAAAATGCATCCAAAAACGAATACGTGTACCATGGAATGGCATTTCCTTTTGAGTCAACAGAAGCTTGTTCCCTTCGGGACCGAAACCAACCCCAGTTATGGAGCGCACTCTTTTTTCGCAACAATAAATATTCGAACCAGCCGATTTGACTGAGTTTCGGTTCCATTTTGCGTTTATACCAACTTGAACGGGTTAGTTTTTTGATCATGATAGTAGCTAAATTAGCAAATAATAAGAGAGGGGGAAAGTGAAGGAGTGAAAAAGTGAAAAAGAGAAGGAGAGAATGGGAGGAGATACACAAGCATCATAAGATGCGCAGTCTATTGACGTACATCGTGCAGGCGCAGCCAAGCGAAAAAGAGAAGGAGAGTAGAGGGGGAATGGGGTTTAAATTAATTACGTTTTGTGGATTTGTTTAGCGATTTCTTTGAGCCAAAATCGGGGTGGAACCCAAAAAATAACGCTGGAAATGGTTTGTTTTTTCTGTGCCTGACGAATGGTATGTAATTGAAACTTTCGATGTTGAGCATCCATTCGTCTTTTGTGCTTCACATAACAATTATAATAGCCGATCCACCGCCGATTGTCGTTTGAAATTCGATTGCCGCCGTTAGAAATGGAGATTTCTTGTAACGGAAGTTGGATTGATTTGGCAAGTCCATGAGCTGCAACGAGGCGAATCCACAGATCGTAGTCTTGCGCAGATGTCAGGGATTGGTCGAACCCGCCGAGTTGTCGGAGGAATTCTGTCCGGGTGAATACCTGATTGCCGATGTGGTTTTTGAAAAGGATGTCGTTCAGCGTGATGATTTCTTTTTTTCGCCAGCGGACACGAGATCCGTTAGCCCGGACAAATACATCATCGGAGGTCAGAATTTGAGCTTCTGGATTCCATTGGCGTATAAAATGAGTTAATCGATCCGGATGAAAACGATCGTCGTCGTCGAGTCCGGTGATGAATTCACCCTCTGCCATATCGATTGCTGTATTTCTGGCTGCCGGCGCACCTAACGATATTTCGTTGCGATTCCACCGAAATGGCGTAGTTGATCGATAGTTTTGAAGATATTCTGCAGTCGCATCGGTCGATCCATCGTCAACGACTATGAGTTCAAAATCACGATATGATTGTCCCTCGACCGATTGGATCGCCTCTTTTAGTTGATCAATTCGGTTTTTTGTGACGATATATACGGTTATTTTAGGCAAATGCGGTTATGAGTGTTGTTTTTATTCTGATACTCAAAGTGAATCTAAGTAGTTATTTGAACAGAAAACTACGCAGATTGATAATGGATATCGATAAATTAGTTCTATGTTCGTTCGGAAAATACATAATTAGAGCCTGAGTTTTGCAAAAATGAATGGAATTCCAAAGAATCAGATTCGGTTGACGGTTGCGATTTGTACCTACAATCGGTGTGCGTATCTGCGGGACACCTTATCAGATTTGGCAAAACAACAATACTCGGATCGGGATGTTGAGATTTTGGTGGTGAATAATAATTCGACGGACGGTACGGTGGAGTTTCTTTCCGGTTATGTCCACGAGGGAAATCTTGGTTTCAGGTGGGTTTCGGAAGCGCGTCAAGGGCTTTCATACGCGCGGAATCGAGCGTTGAGCGAAAGTGGTGCGCAGTATGTTTTGTACATTGATGATGATGTTTTTTTGGATGAGGATTTCATTGAAAACTGGATTCAGTTTATTGATGCAAATCCAACGATGACTGAAGCCGGAGGACCCATTTCAGTGCATTTTGATGATGGTCAGCCTCAGTGGTTTCCCATGGTGCTTAAACAAATGCTCGGGCATCACCATCCATACGACCAAGATCAGAATTATCGCTCCGGTGACTATCCACATGGCGGAAACATGCTTTTCCATCGTGAATCTGCTCTCAAATTAGGTGGATTTAACGTCGATTTGGGCAGATCCGGCACAAATTTATCCGGTGGAGAAGAAAAAGAGCTCAATCGGCGCATAATTCAGTCCGGCGGAATCGTACGGTATAATGCCGCATCCGGACTTCGCCATCGTATTGGAAAAGATCGCCTGACAAAAACGTACTTCAAAAAGCAGGCACGTGGAATCGGAATCGGTGATCGTAACTCAGCTATATCAGGCACTGATGCCATTCGTTGGATGTTGTTACAATCCCTGAAATTATCCGGTAGCATCATAATCGCATTCGGTTATTTGATTTCACTTCGTCCGGCAGCTGCGAAAGCATTGATTCAATTCCGCCTGGAGGTAATCAAGGGCTATTTTTCTGCTGAATAATACGTATTTTTGCACATTAGATAATATCAGTGAGGATTTCAACCAATTTGTGCTCCTTAAAATCAAATGAAATACCCGCTTTCGGGGTGTTTTCAGTAAGGATTTCGGATTATTTGAGATTTTTTCCCTGATTCGAATTTTTAAACGGGTGACATCCACCTAACATCTCCATCAGAATTTAATGGCACAGGCACAGTTTACAACGCACAACGGAAT
>DLXM01000199.1 GCA_003448835.1 Bacteroidota bacterium
AAAAGAGCCTATTGGATCAAAAGGGCCACGAGTTTCTACGAACATTTCAATTGCGGGACGATTTCTCGTCCTCATTCCGATGGGTGACTATGTAGCTGTTTCCAAACGAATAAAAAGCTACAAAGAACGTCGCGTATTACGTCAAACCGTTGCCGACATTCTCCCTGATGGATTTGGTGTTATTGTCCGTACTGTTGCCGAAGGACAAGATTCCAAGCTGATTGAAGAAGATTTAAAGGATGTTCTGGAAAAATGGAACAATATCGTTAAGGATATTCATACCGCAAAACCACCTACTCTACTCCACCGTGATCTGGAAATGACCGAAAGTCTGGTTCGCGATTTGTTTGCTAAAGATTTTGACCGAATTCTGGTCGATGATCCAAAAATGCACAAATCATTACGGACCTATGTCTCCAAAATTGCGCCAAATCTGCTTCCCAATATCGAATTATACAAAGGGAATGAGCATATTTTTGATCACATGCGCATTGCACAGGATGTTGAATCTGTATTTAGTCCACGTGTAAAAATGCCAAGTGGCGGCTATTTGATCTTCGAGCAAACTGAAGCCATGTATGTGGTGGATGTGAACTCCGGGCGATATGCTGCGAAGAAAGCACAAGAAGACAATTCACTGAAAACGAATTTGGAAGCTGCGCGTGAAATCGCAAAACAACTAAGATTACGTGATATTGGCGGGATTATCGTAGTTGACTTTATTGATCTCCGTGATGATGTGAACCGCAAAAAAGTTTATGACGAACTTAAAAAAGAATTCAGAAAAGATCGGGCTAAGACCAATTTACTTCCGATGAGTGATTTTGGACTGATCCAGATCACACGTCAGCGTATTCGTCCGAGTGTCGTTAAATCAGTTAGCCGTGTTTGTCCGATGTGCGGTGGTGGCGGAAGTATCGTTTCTCAAAACACGATTCTTTCTGATATTGAGGGATGGTTACAGAAATTTAAGCATGCGACCAATTACCGCGCTGTCGACTTGCATATCAATCCATACATGAAAGGTATGCTAACCAAAGGCTGGATCAGTCAGCATTTCAAATGGATGATGAAATATCGATTACGTATCGGCATTATTGAGGATGTTACGCTTTCGATGAATGATTATAAATTTACATTGAGTGCTTCGGATGTTGATATCACCGAAACCATCATCATGGATCAGTCGATCGAACAGGCTGTAAAAGCAGCAGAGCAACGAATCGCTGAACTTGAGAGTGAACTCAAACGTGATAGTACCACACTCGACATTTATCGCAAAGAGCCACAGACAAGAGGTTCCGGTGGACGTCAATCTGATAGTCGTGATGACCGAAGAGATGACCGCAATAATGGGAATGGCAATGGACGACAAGACCAACGTCATGATAGAGACGATCGTAATCAGCGTTCAGATGATCGAAGAGATAACAGAACAGATCAACGACCTGCTCCTCCTCAAATTCCAGCACCTCCAAAAACACTACCTCCGGCACCAAAAGAAGTTGTAAAAGAACAAACAGTTGCTGAAAAAACTGCACCTTCAAATACGAAGGACAAACCCGGAAGCAATCAACATGATGCTCGTAGAAATCAAAAGATTTCAAAATATTACAAGAAAACAGGTGATGAAAATGACGATATAGAAGAAACTATAGATGAGAAGAAGCAGCAAACTGCAAAACCTCAGGGTGACTCAAAACCTTCGAAATCAAACGAAAATCAGCAGGATTCTAAACCTCAACCGAAAAAAGAACAAACTGAATCTGATCAAAAAGACGAAGATCACATTCCAGAGGAATTATCTCATTTAAGATCAGCTTTGGAAGTTGCCCGTGAATATAAAATCAAACGGGAAAAAGAAATGTCCGACGGAACTTCTGCAAAAGAAGAAAAGACTTCGGATGATTCAGGTAAAGACGATTCCTCAAAAAGTAAAAAAGCCAACAAGGAATCTGAAGTATCAAACGAAACTGAAAAAACTGAAGACAGTACCGATCAGTCTGAAAATGATAAATCAGATAAATCTAAGTCGACAGCTAAAGCTTCGAAAAGTAAATCAACTTCAAAAGCTGATTCAGATCAATCATCTGATGACGAAAAAGTATCTCCTGCTGCTGCATCCCAATTGATTCAGTCAGTGGTAAACGCTAAGAAAACACCTGCAAAAGCCGCTACTAAAACCGGTGCAAAATCCAAAGCCGGGACAGCTAAAAAAGAAACGAAACCAACTAAAACGACTGCTAAGAAGAAAACAACACCAAAAAAATCTACCAAACCTACAAAAAAACGTGGGGATGATGATATTATTGATGACTTTGACTCGTTTAGTGATGAAAGACCTGTTAAAGGAGAATAATTATGGGCGAGTTTAAAATTCATGCAACAACGGTAGTTGGAATCATTCACAACGGCAAAGCAGCCATTGGTAGTGATGGGCAAGCTACTTTGGACAAAGTGGTTATGAAAGCCACAGTCCAGAAAGTACGCAAACTTTACAATGGTAAAATCCTTGCCGGTTTTGCCGGGTCAACTGCCGATGCCTTTACCCTGTTTGAGAAATTTGAAGAAAAAATTAATCAATATAACGGGAAGCTGGAACGTGCAGCAGTTGAACTAGCTAAAGAATGGCGAACGGATCGTTATTTACGCCGTCTGGAAGCACTTCTGGTGGTAATGACAGATGAAAAAGGCTTGATCATATCAGGACAGGGTGATGTTATTGAAACAGATGATCAAATCTTAACAATTGGTAGTGGCGGATTTTACGCTTTGGCAACTGCACGAGTTCTTAAGAAACATGCTCCCCAGTTAACTGCCAAAGAAATGGTTGAAGAATCATTAAAATCTGCTGCAGATATTGATATCTACACCAATCACAATCGTACAATATTAGAAATAGAATAAGTTGAAAAAATTAGATTCACACCACGATCTGACCCCAAATCAGATTGTCAGAGAATTAGATAAGTTTATCATTGGTCAGAAAAAAGCCAAAAAAGCCGTAGCTATTGCCCTTAGAAACCGATGGAGACGAATGCGTGCGGATGAATCTATTCGCGATGATATCATGCCAAATAATATCATCCTAATCGGACCAACAGGCGTCGGTAAGACTGAAATTGCCCGTCGCCTGGCTAAACTGGCTCATGCACCATTTATCAAAGTTGAAGCCACAAAATATACCGAAGTTGGGTATGTAGGACGTGATGTTGAATCCATTATTCGGGATTTGACCGATTTGTCCATTACCATGGTTAAATCTGAAATGCAGGAACGGGTTCAGGGTAAAGCTGCCGAAAATGTCGAAGAACGCATCCTGGATTTATTGATCCCACCAATGAAACGTCCGGCTGGATTCAATTCTACGAATCCAACTTTGAATCAACCACAGATCGAGTCCGGATTCGAAGCCAATAAAGCTTCCGACGAAGAATTGAACGAACGAACCCGCGAGAAATTCCGCATTAAGTTGCAAAATGGTGAACTTGAAGATCGTGCAGTTGAACTGGATGTAAAATCCGGTGGTATGAACACGATGCAGATTTTTGGTCCCGCTGGAATGGAAGAACTTGGGATGAATCTTCAGGATATGCTCGGAAATATGGGTGGCAAAAAGACCAAAAAACGGTCGTTGAAAATTAAAGACGCCCGGAAAATCTTGTTTGCTGAAGAAGCCGAAAAACTGATTGATCACGATGCTGCAGTTCAGGAAGCACTCGAAAGAGTACAAACCTCCGGAATCGTGTTCATTGATGAAATCGATAAAGTTGCAGGTGGAACCAAAGGCGACGGACGCAGTGGTGGTCCGGATGTAAGCCGTCAGGGTGTACAACGTGACCTCCTACCTATCGTTGAAGGCAGTACTATTTCCACAAAATATGGAATGGTGAAAACGGATCACGTATTATTTATTGCATCAGGTGCATTTCATGTGGCAAAACCATCAGACTTGATTCCAGAATTACAAGGGCGTTTTCCAATCCGTGTTGAAATGGACAGCCTGGATGAAAATGATTTTTACGACATCCTCACCATCCCACAAAACGCCTTAACGAAACAGTATGAAGCGATGTTGAACTCTGAGGGAGTAGATTTGTCATTTACTGACGAAGCTATTCGCGAAATTGCGGCAATTGCTGCAGCAGTGAATGCATCCGTGGAAAATATTGGCGCCAGACGACTTCATACGATATTAACCAGTGTTCTGGAAGAACTTTTATATATGGTACCGGATGAAATTCCGGGTGGAAAGCTGATAATCGACAAAGCATATGTCAACAAACAAATCAGTGATATCGTGAAGAATCCGGACCTGAGTCATTTCATACTCTAAGTAAGTAAATCTGTAAAGATTTATCATTTGTAAAAAACTGCTTTTATTGATATTTAAAAGCAGTATTTTGTAATCTCTGTATAACATTATCCATTTGGTCTCGTTAACTTATCCATATCACTGAATATGTATTTCGGGAACAATTAGACGTAACTAAATATGACTTTCAAAAGATTTCTTGCACCAAATTTGATCGTGATCCTCATTTTGAGCATCGCATGGTATCTCGGATATGAACGTGTGTTCAAAGAAGAGCGAACAGATCAGGTGAACTTGCAAAAATATATTCAAGTTCAACGTGTCATATTGGATAACCATTTCAACGAAATCGCTGTTTCTGACCTGTATTATAGCAGTTTAAAGGGTTTCGTAAGAAACATGGAAAACAAGGAATTTGATCTCAAGGATACTCCACTAGATACTACTCAAGCGGATCAAACTATAGATAATCTTCGTTTATCAGTTCAACATTTCGAACGCGCTTACCGATTTTTAGCATCCGTATCTCCCGAAGAAGACCTCGCTGCACGCACGGATGATGCCGTTTTAGGAATGTTCAGTATTCTGGATCCACACTCTAATTATCTCGAACCTGAACGAAGTGAACGCGAACAAGAACAATTCTCCGGTAAATTTCAGGGAATCGGAGTTCAGTTCGATATTTTACAGGACACCATTACCGTAATCTCTGCCATTTCTAACGGACCATCCGATAAACTGGGCATCCAGTCAGGTGATCGAATCGTAGAAATTGATGGTAAAACATCCGTAGGATTTACACAAACACAAGTATTACGTACCCTTCGTGGCGAAAAAGGGAGTATCGTTGAAGTAACTATTGTCCGACCAAAAGTAGCGACACCGATTAAATTTAGTATCGAACGCGATGATATTCCTCTTTATACCATCGACGCCAGCTACATGCTCGAAAATCAAACAGGTTATCTGAAAATCAACAACTTTGCATCTACCACTTACGATGAGTTCATGGAAGCCATGATTTCTCTCGAAGAACAAGGCATGGAAAAACTGGTACTGGATTTGCGAAATAATCCGGGTGGATATCTCATACAAGCTTTTAGAATCGTTGGTGAATTCTTCCCTGCAAACACTCCTATTGTCCGCACAGAGAGCCGACATGCTCGCTTCGTATCAGACTATCAAACACAGCGTATGGGAGTTTACACCGAATTACCATTGATCGTACTGGTTGATGAAGGATCCGCTTCCGGATCTGAAATCGTTGCCGGAGCTATTCAGGATTTCGATCGAGGATTAATTGCAGGTCGACGTACCTATGGCAAAGGACTCGTTCAGGTTGAGTATTCATTAGTGGATGAAAGTAGTGTTCGAATTACGACATCCAAGTACCTAACTCCTTCCGGACGACTCATTCAAAAACCTTTCTTTGAAGGTCGTGAGTCTTACGCATATGAGTTGTACCAACGTGAAACGGATGCTATTACTGACGCCCAATCATTTGTTCAAAATGTACCAGATTCGCTGAAATACAAAACCAAATCCGGACGTGAAATCTACGGTGGTGGCGGAATCCTTCCAGATCACATCCTGCAACGCGACACAACCCGTAGCTTTGTGTTTGGTTTCATGCGCCAGAAAAACCTGAACACCAATTTCATCCGAAGTTATATGGACCGTTATGGTGATGAAGTCCGTGCTGAATGGGGTGATCGATTTGATGAATACATCACAGACTTCAAATGGTCAGAAGCACGGGTAGCCGAATTCAAAAATAAAATGACGGATGCCGGTCTTATTTTCTCGGATACCGTTGCAGTAAATAATCCGGTTGTTGTTGGCGACAGTCTTTATGTGAATCCAATTGATTTTGAAAGAGACCGTTGGATACTTGAAGGCTCTTTAAAAGCTGAATTATCCAGACAACTCTGGGACACCCAACGCTATTTCGAAGTATTTAATGAAATTTTTGATGTAACTCTCAAAGATGCTGTTACATTATGGAATGAGGTCGAAGATCTTAAAGTCTACGTCGAAAATAGTGGCAAATCTGACTTTGAACTCAAAGCCTCACCGATTCGAAATCAAAATTAATAGTTTATCATCTACATAAAATCAGACTTGTTCTGAACTGAAATATGAATCTTCTGGATCTCAGGGACGGATTCGACCCTGTATTATTCGATTGGGTA
>DLXM01000048.1 GCA_003448835.1 Bacteroidota bacterium
CCTTCACCTCTTCCCCTCTTCCCCTAAACTATAACTCCGTTCTTTTAAAATTGAACGATTCAACTCTTGTAACACCTTGAGAAGTTAGATTTAACTTGATGGTTAACTCATCTTCATTTCTTTCATAAGTGAGTCCGCTGAACCACGCTTTTTGTCCTTCGACTTTGACCAGTTTAAATTCTGTCCATTTTTCTTTTTCCTCCCAGGCTGTCAGATCCTTATTGAAATGCTTGAGTTTGACAGATATTGTACCATTTAACTCTTCGATGAACATATACTCAGAAAAAATCAATTGCCCATTCATCATCAGTCGAAAGACCCCAATCATACTATTATCCATAGCCGGCATCCATAATTCATCTACTTCGCCGCCTAATCCGGTACCGGTCCAGTAACCTTGCAACCATGAAACATCCTCAAGCGATGCTGTTCCGGGAGCTTCATCAGGACCCAGTTTCAGAACGTCCTGCGACCATGCAGCGTTGGAAAAAGCCAATAATCCCAATAAAAGTCCAATTTTTTTCATATTCCTCACCTTAATTAGTGAATGTTGGATACAACTATGATTAGGTTCTAATAATCAGAAATTTAATCCGATATCAGACNNGAAATTTAATCCGATATCAGACCCTGATACTCCAGCAATATGGTTTTAATTCCACAAAACAATTTTACACGATTAAATGAATGAATCAAATTTATATGTTCAAAATTATTAATCAAATAGCTATTGCTGCGTAACCAGCGATTTAATTTAATTGGTGAATTGGATTCAAAAATAAAGATTCCCTTCTCTCCTCGTTTGCACTTCAATTGAATCCTTTCAATATTGAATCATATTATTTAACTACATTCGATGCTATGAAAAAAATCCTAATTACCTCATTCCTGATGTTATGCCTATCAGGAATTTCGGTTTCTCAGACAATAACCAAATACGACATCACTTTTGAAAATGCCGTACATC
The DNA here is from genome assembly GCA_003448835.1 of Bacteroidota bacterium. GTDB lineage: Bacteria > Bacteroidota > Rhodothermia > Balneolales > HLUCCA01 > UBA11400. The sequence continues at coordinate 968 of DLXM01000048.1, forward strand.
ATGAGGCCGAAGTATCCATCCACTTCACGAATCTGGATGACAAACCACTCGAAGTAAGAATGAGCCGGACTTCCCCCGGACGATATGCACTTCATGAATTTGCAAAGAATGTTTATGATGTCAAAGCATTTGATAAGGCTGGAAATCAGCTACATGTGACACGACCGAATCCGCATCAATGGGACGTTAGTGGCCATAACGGAACTGTGAAATTTGTTTATACACTTTTTGCAAACCGTGGTGATGGGACCTATTCGCAAGTTGATGAGCTTCATGCACATTTGAATATGCCTGCTACATTTGCATGGGCCAGAAATTATGAACATCGTCCAATTGAAATAACATTTCATGTGAGAGAAGAGCTCAACTGGAAAATTGCAACTCAGTTGGATCATCTTGAAGGGAGTACCTACTTCGCACCAAATTTGGCCTATTTTTTGGATAGCCCAACCGAGATTGCGGATTTCCACTTACGTGAGGAGATGGTTGATGGACAAAATATCAGGCTCGCATTGCATACTCAGGCAACTGATGTCGAAGTAGATACTTATTTTCGACATGTTATGGGAATCGTCAAAGAACAAGCCGCTGTTTTTGGTGAGTTGCCAAGTTTTGATTTTGGCGAATATACATTCTTGTCGTGTTTTATGCCGAATGCCAGTGGTGACGGTATGGAGCATCGTAATTCAACGGTTGTATCGAGCACAAAACCACTAAGTCGTCCATTGGGACAAACCAGTCTCGGGACAATGTCGCACGAGTTCTTTCATGCCTGGAATGTTGAACGGATACGGCCGGCTTCGCTCGAACCATTTGATTTTGAAGAAGCTAATATGAGTGGTGAGTTATGGTTTGCTGAGGGATTCACCAGTTATTATACTCCACTTATTTTGGCCAGAGCCGGTATTACCACACCGGAATCTTACGTCGAGGGACTAGCTGGTGGACTTAATTTTGTAATTAATTCACCGGGCCGTGGATACTTTAATCCGATTGAAATGAGTTATCAGGCGCCATTTGTGGATGCAGCTCGTTCGGTGGACCCAACAAATCGGGAAAATACTTTTGTATCATATTATACATATGGAAGTATCCTGGGACTAGTACTTGATTTATCATTGCGTGAAATGGATAAAGGATTAAATCTGGATGATTATTTCAAAGAACTTTGGGTGAAATTTGGTAAGGATGAAATCCCTTATACAGTACGGGATCTGGAAGCAGTCCTGGCTGATTATGCAGGGACTGATTTTGCTAATAGCTTTTTCGGAAAGCACATATATGATAGCGAAATGCCTGATTTTGCAGCTTTATTTGCAAAAGTTGGAGTGAAATTTGAGTTAGCAAATCCGGGAATGCCATCATTGGGGACCTCGATATATATTTCAGATGGTGTTGGAAAATTGAGAACAAATGCAATCAAAGGGACACCGATTTATAAAGCTGGAATTCAGCAAACAGATGAAATTCTGTCTATTGATGGTAGGGCATTACAATCAGTCACAAATGTGAATGATATCATTGCTTCGAAAAAACCAGGTGATATCGTTGAATTGGTTTATAGTCGATGGGGAGTCAGAAAATCAGCCAAAGTTGCGTTAACTCATGATCAATCTTTTCGAACCATAGTAGATCCATCTGCTGATGAAAAAATGATTGAACGTAGAAATTCATGGATTTCTGGTAATTAATTCTACTTCTCAACTGATTTGAATTCGACCCAGAAAGTAGCACCTTCACCCAAAGTACTCTCACACCAAACACGACCGTCCATGGCTTCGACAAATCGTTTAACAATTGATAGTCCGAGTCCCGTGGATGATTCCCCCCCGGTTGGTTTAGCAGATAATTTTTGAAATTTATTAAACATTTTTTTCTGATCAGATGGTGATATACCAGGTCCTTCGTCTTTTACACCTATTCGGATACTGCCTTTACCCTCTTCAAGTAATAGATAAATATTACTGTGTTCCGGTGAAAATTTGATTGCATTACTAACCAAATTTTCAATGATTTGTCGTAAATAACTCGAATCAGCATCTATAAATTTCGGGATTGTAGTGAGCAAAGGTCGGATTTTGATATTCTTTTTATCCGAAGCAGAAGCCAAATCTTCAACAACCCGTTTTATGAACACATTTAAGTCAATTTTTTGCTTTTTAAATGAATATTCCCCGGATTCGACTGCCTCCATATCCAAAATTCGATTAATCATTCCCAACTGTCTGTTGACAAATTCTTCGATCGACGACAATAATCTTTTAACCTCTTCTTCCGTTAAATCAGGTTGCATTTTTATAAGTTCCAGGGCACTCATAATCGCGGCTAACGGACTTCGTAAGTCATGTGCAACAATTCCTACGAGACTATTTTTTTCCTGATTTAGTTCAAGAAGTCGTTTATTTTTAAGCTCAAGTTCATTGCTTTTTCCAACTATAAGCGCTTGTTGATTTTCAATTTCCTCTTTCTGAGCAGATAGCCACAATGTCTGCTGTTGTAGTTCTTCATAACTACTCTTGAGTTCTTCTTGATTGGCTTCAAGTTCTTTTGTCCTCAATGCAACTTGTTCTTCTAGAA
>DLXM01000294.1 GCA_003448835.1 Bacteroidota bacterium
GAGGTCTGAATAGCATAATGATTGCTACCCAATTAGTAAAGAATCCGATTAATCCGCTTATGCTTAGAATACGGAGTAGATTATCCAGATAGAATACGGTTTGTCCAATTGTCAATGACTTTCCATTTAAGTCATAAAAAAAAGAAACAAAAAATGTAATAAACAGAATCCAGGGAATTACTCTGAGAAACTTTATTCTATTACCTGATCCTGGACTTTTTTCAGGAGTTGGCTGGGGTAATAGTGGTTGATCAACAGTTTTAGCCCCATTTTCAATCTTTTTTTTGATTAATTCAAAAAGACGGGGTGTTGAGGATGTGCTCTGTTTTAATTCTTTCATTTCGGGCAAAATTATGTGTTTGCCTTCTGTACGATTTTTTTAGTTAACCGATTCATTACCGCGAAGAAAAGAATTATTTACTTTAGAAGATTTTTGGTTTTCAAAAAGGTTTTCCTGAATCATTGTCTTAACGCTTTCAATGGTAATTCGATCAGTTGTATGAAACATGACTCGTTCGATAATTGATTCCATCGTTTTCTGGTCGATAATTCCGATTTCAACTAATTCGAGTAAATAGCCGTAAGCGTCTGGTGTGATGAGAATTCTTTCAGCATAATGCAAAACCCTGTGACCCGGTAGAATATCATCGGGTCTGTAGACTTGGTTGGTTATAGAATAATTATCTGTTTTTAGATCGTCTATCGATTTTAATCGTGGATATTGCTGCATAATCCATGAATAGGCAGCACTAATTTCAGATTTGTTAAATTTGCTGATTGAATCATCTTTTAGCTCAATTAGCGACTCTCCTAATCGAATTTTTCGAGCCAGATAGACAATTAAATCAACAATATTATTTCGCATTTATTCTTATTCGATATATTTATTTTCAAGTCCACTCATTGCGAGTTTAAGATCATCAGTATCGTCATTATAACCACAAAGATGCAGGAGTCCGTGAACAAAAATCCTTTTATACTCTTCTAATAATTCGACACCTAAATCTGTAGCCTGTTCGATAATACGTTGATTACACATGTAAATTGTACCTTCAATTCCGGACATATCTAATACTTGAGATTCATCAGAATATGAAAATGTAATGATGTCAGTGACATAATTACGATCCAGGAATTTTTTATTTACTTCTACAATTCCTTCTTCATCAACATATACAATTTCAATCCAGGCGAAGTTTTTGTTTTCACCAGAAGAAACAGCTTGAATTAATTGATTGAAATGATCTTTAGTCAGGGGAATTTCCTGACCTGATTCATTATATATTTCGATGTTTGTCAAATTATTCGATAAAGGTATTAGTCGAAAGTAAAGCCTTCAAAATCGATGCTATCGGTTAATGAAAGCGCTACGGAGCACATCATTAATTCTGTGGGTAATTTTGTGAAATCACCTTTTAATATTGCATCATCCACATTAGCGTAATAACTGCAACCAGCTTCTTTTTCAATAATTAACCCAGATGTAGTTCCTTCAGTTTTCCCAAAAAATGTGACCTGGTTAAGAATTTCACTGGATATAAATCCAACACAATTGTGCAGCTGAAGAAAAGTATTATGTGAATACACTGAAATCAAATTGGTGGGTTTTCCTTCCACCATTAAATCAGGCATGATTTCAAGTGCTAATTTTCTAGTATGTTCGGCGTCATGGATCTCAAAACGGTATACATTACCATTTTTTTTAGGCTCTACACCAAGTGTTTGGCCAATACTATTTAGATTATCGATACTGAACTCGTGAACCATATCTATTTAATTTGTTTATATAACCTATAATATAAAAATATATCTACTGAGTTGATAGTCTGCTTAATCTCCGTAAATCCTTCTGACATTCTGTAAGTTTTCTTCTCTTGTAGTAGGGAAGGGGACTCTGCCATCAGTAATTTCATTGATTTTTGATGATAATTCAGCAGCTCTATCGTCCATTTCTGCCATAAAAAAGATTCGCTGAATGATCATGAACCGACTACTATCAAATGAAATTTCGGTAACCAGATTATCACGACTTCTGGAGAGTGCAGCCGCATTCGCTTCTAGTGTTCTGCGTTTTGAAATATCTGTTCTATTTTCATTTGCCTCGGTCTGAAGTTGTTGAATTCGATCGTCAATTTCATTAATCCGCGCTACGTTGTGAGTAAGGGATTTTTCAAGTCTGATTATTGATTTATCTGAGAGTGCTAATGCTCGTTCCATATCATCTAATTGGGCATATCGGTAGGCATAGCTAACCATCGACGTCATATCTCCCTCAATGGTGTCAAAAGGAATCTGATCTTCACCCCAACGCATCCAATATCTTGCGCTATCAGGTTCATTTACTTCCATCCATGCCTGGGCTTGGCGGGTGATAATAGTGCGATAATTATCGACCATTCGTCTGATGTTTTCATCGAAATAAGCATTCTCGTTATCAATTTCTCGAAATCGGAATGTTCTTAATCGTTCACCATGTATTACAGGATCAACATACCCGAACTGATTTTCTTGTTTAATCGGCACAACCCGGAAAGCTTTACCTTCCAGACGGAAATAAGGTTGCATTTCCAATTGTCCATCTTGTGCGACCGTTATAGCGAAATATACAGGTCTAATCCATTGGTTTGTTTTCAGGATATCCAGAATAATGTCATCCTGGATTCTGGTATAATGTAATTGATTGCCCTGTCGATCTGTGCCCAGGTAATTTCCACTGTAAAACCAACTAACTTGGTCATCGAGTTGATCTACCGGGATATCGAATCCCAGATCAGGGATATAAGGTACATCATTAAAGTTACTGTTGTTGATTGAGGAGCCACTTTCATCCAATCGTGTTGTATCTTCAAATGCTTTTGAAAGCATGTCTTTATCAACCGGAATTACAATGTCTTGTGGACGATAAAAATCAGATGGTTTCTCAAACTGAAACTTTTGTTCAATATTTTGGATTTCGTCATCTGTGTAGGAAATTGGTACCGGTGGCGCATCATAATTATATTTGTTCTTCATTTGAAGAATGTACCATGGTGTATTTAGAAGGCTCAGATTGACTACACGAACATCTCGTCTGACACCCTCAACATCTTGCAAATACCACAGCGGGAAAGTATCATTATCACCATTAGTAAATATAATTGAGTATGGTGCGAGTGAGTTTAAAAGATTATATGCATAATCCGGTGCTACATATTGTAAACTTCGATCATGATCATCATAGTTTTCGGATCCCATCCAGAATGGGACAGCAAAAAACATCAAAACAGCAAGGCCCATAGCTGCTGCTTTATTACTTTTCAACAAATCTTTTAGCATAAATAGTAATCCGGAGGCACCAAGTCCAATCCAGATTGAATACGCAAAGAAAGATCCTGTGTAGGAATAATCTCTTTCGCGGGGTTGAAATGGGAATTGATTGACATACACTACAATTGCAAAACCAGTAGCTAAGAATAACGCAAGTACACTTAAAGCTCGTTTCCAGTCACTCCTGAAATGAAATAACATCCCAATTAAACCCAAAACGAATGGGAGATAGAAAAATCGGTTATGTCCAGGACTGTCACTATTAATAGTTGAAGTAAAACCCGAATTCCAATTGGCGTCCTGAGTATCAGCATCCTTTCCTATAAAATTCCAGGCAAAATATCGTAGATACATATGTCCAATTTGATATTGCCAAAAGAAATCCCAATCTGAATCGTATTGAGCATATTTTTGGGTATGAACTTGCTCACGAGAATGCCGGCGCGGGAATAATTTTTCGTTAGCACGATCAATATCACCGGTTTCATTGCTGTATGAAGGTCCAAAAAGAAGTGGTGTTTGTCCATATTGTTCGCGGGACAAGTAACTTATAAATCGTTCAACTGTGTCTGGAGAATTTTGATCGATTGGTGGATTTGCCATAGAACGGACAAAGATCAGCGTATAACTTGAATATCCAATTAAAATACAGGCATACGCTAAAAGTGCGATATTGAGTAGTTTGTACCCTTTTTTATGTGAATAATAAATCCCGGCAGAAATTGAGATAACTACCAGAAGAAAAAATGCAGTTGGTCCGAGAAGTCCACCTGTAAGCTCTGGGAATTTACCTGCAATTGTTGGTAATTGAATGATAGTAAAAGGGAATACAAGGAAAAAAGCGCCTACAGAAATGATTGCGGTTGTTACTATTCCAACAATTGAAAACTCATATTTTTTGAAATATATAATGAGGGCGACTGTAAAAATAGATAGTAAGCTTAGTAGGTGAACACCAAATGCCAGACCGAAAACATAAGCAATCAAAATTATCCAGCGTTCAGAGTCTGGTCGGTCAGCTTGCTCTGACCATTTTAGTACAAGCCATACAGATAATGAAGTAAAACATAATGAAATGGCATAAGCTTCGGCTTCAACTGCTGTAAACCAAAAAGAATCAGATACTGCAAAAGTCAATGCACCAATTAGTGCTCCAAAATATGTTGCGATTTTGTCGTATGTATCATATTGATCTGGATGTCCACGGAATTCGCGAATAAATCGAACAATAATGAGATAAAGCATCATGATTGAAATAGAGGATGCAACTACGCTCATCATATTGATACTGTATGCTACATATTCAGCGGGGACAAACATCGAAAAAATTCTTCCCATCAATAAATATAGGGGTGCTCCGGGAGGGTGGGGTATCTGGAGCATATAAGAACAAGCTATGCGTTCGGCACAATCCCAAAAGCTGGTAGTTGGGGGCATTGTAAATAAATAGAGAAAAAACGCTGAAAAAAAGGCGGTAATCGCGAAGTATTTATTCAGACTTTTATGATCTTGCTGCATACAATAATTTATTGAACTAGGTTCGCTGCATAATCTCAAGCATTGTATATTGAGACTTGCATTAAATGAGTTATTTTAAAGAACAATAATAGGCATAGCTACATCATTAATCAAAATTAATGACCATAAAATGAAGTCAAATCAAAGTTAAATTCACATTAAAGGTCTTATGTCAAACCGAATAATTATTACACTACTTGCACTAGCATTGACTTCATGTGTTGCTATCAAAGTAAATAATCAAAATTTACCGGAATCAGTGGATACAAAATCTGAAAATGAACATGGTGAGGGTGTAGGTGAGACAATTACAATGCCAGTATCAATCCCAAGTACTTGGACTGTTCCAGGTGGTGATTCAAAATCACTTCGGGAATTAACATGGGATTTGATGCATCAAAAAATCTGGATCCAATTTGATTTAAACAGGAGTGAGGTCCATGGAAAAACTGAATTACGATTAGCAAATCTTTCTCCTGATAACAGATCCTTAATTATTGATTCTAAAACGACAGATATAAAAAGCATAATAAATGTTGAAACTGAATCTCCAATTCCATTTTTACGTGATTCTTCAACTGTAAGAATCACATTAACAGATAGTTATAATGTTGGTGATATTCTTATAATTGGAATTGAATTCGTATCCAGTCCACCGAATAGGGGATTGTATTTTGTAAATCCTACCGGTGTAACACCCAATAAACCAACTCAAATATGGACATTGGGACAACCTGAGGATAATAGTTTTTGGTTACCAACAGTGGATCATCCTGCTGAAAGGACTACAACGGAGATGTGGATATCGGTACCTGAAAAATTCACAACTATTTCGAATGGTATGTTAATTCGGAGTGCTGTAGAATCAGGAAGTGAACTTCGAACTGATTATTGGGTAATGAATAAGCCTCATGCACCGTATTTAATTGCACTGGCTGTTGGTGAATATGTGTCGAGTGAGTTCTTAAAGGATGACATTATTTATAAATATTATGTTGAACCACCTTTTGCCAAGCATATCGATGCAATTTATGCTGAGACCGATGAAATGATGCAATTTTTCAACCGACAATTAAACTATAAATATCCTTGGAGTATTTATGCTCAAGTTCCAGTGAGGGATTATATAGCAAATGGTATGGAGAACACGACATTAAGTATTTATAAAGAGCAGATACAAGTGACCACGGAACAATCGAAAGATGTTCACTTTCGAGATTTACTGGTACATGAATTAATCCACCATTGGTTTGGAAATTTGGTTACATCCAAAGATTGGGCAAATTTGCCCTTGAATGAAGGATTTGCTACATATTTTGAGACGATTTACAGGGATTACAGAGATGGTGAAACAGACGCAGCATGGAAGTCCATTTTAGATCGTAATGATTATTTCGGTGAATCAAAACGATTCAGACGACCGATAATATTTGACGAATACAATGTTCCCGAAGATATGTATGATCGCCATACCTACGAGAAAGCTGCTTTGGTATTACGAATGTTGCACCATGATGTAGGTGATGAAATGTGGTGGAAGATTTTGAACTCTTATTTAACTTCCAATGAATTTGATTCAGTTGATTGGGCGGATTTGAAAAACGAGTTTAATTCCAATACAGGGTCCGATTACACAGAGTTTTTTGAACAATGGTTTTTAAAAAATGGACACCCTGAGTTTAAAGTGACGTATAATTATGAAGGCGAGTGGCCAACAATTCGGTTTGAGCAGGTTCAGGATCTGAATAAATCTGATGTTTTTAAGACAAAAATGATTCTGAATTACAGTGACATATCTCACAATGCATATTTTAAAGAAGTTGAAATTACGTCCCGCGATACGACTTTTATCATTCCGGTGCATTCTGATTCGACTTCGTATTTAGTTGCAGATCCAAATCGAATTATACTGGCTGAATATGAAGAAAATATTGATATGAATGAGGCAATTAGCAGATTGGCTCATTCATCAATTATGTTACGTTACGAAGCTGTTAATGTATTGAAACCTCTTTTAGCTCAGAATGAAAATCTTATTGAAATTTTAATAGATGCATACAAGTATGAACAGTATGGTGAGCAAAGACTTCATATTTTCAGGGCATTAGCTGATTATTTGGATCATAATCACTTAGGTTTCATTGAATCTGTAAATGTAAATAGTGAAGAATACTATGCAATACGTATATTAACTGCCGATTTGAGTGCGAAAATCAGAGGAATTAATGGCAATACTTATTTAAATGAATTGTCAAAAGATCCTAGTTATTATGTTGCGCACCATGTAAATAGTAAATTATCAAGTAACTAGTCGCATATTTTCATGAGTGTTTCCAATGACGGAATTAAAAAGGAAAGCTTCACAACAAGGTGGGGATTAATTGTAAGTGTTTTAGGAATTGCCATTGGTACCGGTAATATTTGGCGATTTCCCAGAATTGCCGCCAATAATGGAGGAGAGGATGGAGCTGGAGCTTTTCTGATAGCCTGGCTAACGTTCTTACTTTTATGGTCGATACCTTTAATTATCGCCGAATATGCAATAGGTCGTAGTACCAGTAAAGGCACAATTGGGTCATTTGTAAAACTAATTGGTGATAGATTTGCATGGATGGGTGGGTTTGTTGGCTTTGTCGCAATGGCAATCATGTTTTACTATAGTGTGGTCACGGGTTGGTGTATTTACTACTTCGGTAGCACTTTATTTTTTCCATTACCAGATAATAATTTGGCTGCTTTGGCTCATTGGGATGCGTTTCAATCATCCTGGCTACCAATAGTTTTTCATGGTGTTGCTATGATTTGTGCTGGATTTATAATTTTAATAGGAGTGAAGGCTATTGAGAGAGTAAATAAAATACTCATTCCTATGTTGTTGTTAATATTACTTGTATCATTTATCAGGGCAATAACTTTACCTGGTAGTTGGGATGGGATTCAATATCTTTTCACACCGGATTGGTCAACTTTGAGGAATCCAAATGTCTGGCTAGAGGCTTTGACGCAGAATGCCTGGGACACAGGAGCAGGTTGGGGGCTTATTCTGACTTATGGCGCGTACATGAGGAAGACCGATAATATTACATTAACAGCCATTCAAACAGGATTTGGGAACAATTTAATCAGTTTAGTCTCAGCTATAATCATATTTAGGACCCGCTGGCCAGGCTC
>DLXM01000174.1 GCA_003448835.1 Bacteroidota bacterium
GATTTAGATCGGGCACTGATTCTGGGATCCCGAAGTTTTGGTAAGGGGTTGGTACAGATTGTAAGGCCATTATCGTACAATAACTCGCTTAAGATTACAACTTCACGATATTATATTCCAAGTGGACGATCTATTCAGTCTGCTATTTATACGCATCAGGATGCCGGGCATTCGATGCAAATTCCCGATTCGTTACGAAAAGCTTTTAAAACTCAAAATGGACGAATTGTTTACGATGGTGTGGGAATAGATCCGGATATCTCGGTTGAGGAACCTTCCCAAAAATTAGTCGAAATTGCTTTGTTGCAAAACAGTGCTTATTTCTTTTATGCTAATGAATATCGCTCTAAAAATGCGACTTTTGATGCAAAATCTATTGATGATGAAATGCTCGATGATTTTTTTGAATATTTAGACCGAACCAATTTTGATTATGTTACAAGAGTTGAACGGCATTTAACTTCATTACAAAATCAGTTAAAAGAAGATGGTATCTCAGTTGATGAATCTGTCATGGTAAATCTGGATACTGCAGTTGAGAATCAAAAATTCAGGGAGTTATGGAATGCTTCTGATGTTATTCGAAAGGAACTATTTCTGGAATTAACGGCTAGATATTCGGGTCAGGTTGGACGTTTTGAAGCTGCAATAAAATCTGATAGTACAATTATTAAAGCAACAGAATTGTTTCGGAATCCAACCCAAATTGCAAACGTTTTGGGAGAATGAAATCCGTTTGAAAGCAGACCTTCACCTTCACACTACAGCATCAGATGGACTGCTAAATCCCTTTCAAGTGGTAGATTTAACGGTTAAAAGTGGATTGAAAGCTATTTCAATTACAGATCACGATACTGTTGATGGCTATTTAGCTGTGCGTGAATATGCCTCAGAAAAAGGTATTCACCTGGTATGTGGTGCTGAAATAACAACCGATTTTAAGGGACGTGAGTGTCATATTCTGGCTTACGATTTTGATTTAGAACATCCTGCTTTTTCAAAAATGTTGACCGGGCAACGTGGCATTCGCAGGGTTCGTGCCAATGAAATTGTATCAAAATTGAACAAATTGGGTTTTGATTTGGATATAAATGAGGTACAGGCAGAATCCGGAAAGGCTACCATCAGTCGGAATCATATTGCTGCTGCTTTGCAACGAAAACGGTTTGTAACGACAAAACGAGAGGCATTTGATCGATATTTACATTCAAAAGGTCCGGCGTATGTAACCAATAATTATCCAGAGGTATGTAGCGTAATAAAATTGATTCGTGATGCTGGAGGTGTTAGTATATTGGCTCACCCAGGAAAATCTTATATTTACGCAGATTTGAAGTATTTTATGGACGCAGGATTGGATGGGATAGAGTATCTGCATCCGAGTCATTCGTATTTGTTACAGAAAAAGTATAAAGAATATGCCGTAAATTATGGATTATTGTTGAGTGGGGGGAGTGACTTTCATGGTTCAAAACCACACGAAGAACAATATCTCGGTACAATTTGTGTTGATATGGAAAAACTGGATAAGATTTTAGAGTTGTCCTGTAAACGTAAAATCAGCATTGAAACTCAATCATAAAAAAGATGTCAATTAAAACCATTGAAGGTAGCTTTCAGGCTTCCAAAATTAAAATTGCAATTATTGTATCACGTTGGAATGGATTTATAACTGAACCATTAAAAGAAGGTGCACTAAGCATGCTAAAAAGACACGGAGTCGCGGATGCTGATGTAACTGTGGTTTATTGTCCGGGCGCATTTGAGCTACCACTAACTGCAAAAGTTGCATTGGAATCAGGTAAATTTGACGGAATTATTTGCCTTGGGGCAGTTATACGGGGTGCTACTTCGCATTACGACCACGTTTGTAATGCAGTTACCAGCGGGATTGCCCGATTGAATTTAGATTATAGTAAGCCGGTAATCTTTGGAGTTCTCACTACAGATACGATTGAACAAGCAATCGAAAGAGCGGGCACAAAGGCTGGAAATAAGGGTGAAGAAGCCGCATTAGCTCTTATTGAAATGGTATCGGTACTAAACAGATTAAATGGCTAAAACAGTTTCATTTGGCCTTAGAAATTGATAATTTGTAGGGCTATAAATGATGGGTTAATAACATTTTGAATACAATTTCTCTTACTAATAACGTCCAGACACAGGACGACTACCAAATTCAGCAACAGCTCATTGCCAAGGGACATGTACCGCAGCATATCGCTGTTATCATGGATGGTAATGGACGCTGGGCCAAGAGTCGGGGTAGTCTGAGGTTATTTGGTCACAAAGCCGGAGTAGAGACAGTTCGTGACATCACTGAAGCTTGTGCTCAACTAGGAGTGAAATATCTGACTTTGTATGCATTTTCGACCGAAAATTGGGGTCGTCCGACTGATGAAGTCATGGGATTAATGCAAATTCTAGTACAAAGTATTCGAAATGAGACGAAAAAACTCAACAAAAATAATATTCGTCTCATCACAATTGGCCAGACAGAACGATTCCCTGAGTCTTGTCAGCGTGAGTTAAATGAAGCCATTGAAATCACAAAAAATAACACTCGTTTGAGTTTGTGTTTGGCTTTGAGTTATTCAGGTAGATGGGACATTACACAGGCAGTCAAAAAATTGGCTCGACAGGTTAATGCGGGTACTTTAGATCCGGAGGCTATTAATGATGAATTAATAACAGCTGAATTAGAGACTGCATTAATTCCGGATCCCGATTTAATCATCAGAACGAGTGGTGAATTCAGAATCAGCAATTTCCTTTTATGGCAATTAGCATATTCCGAATTATACATCACACAAACGTTTTGGCCGGATTTCAGAAGAAATGAATTATATGAGGCAATTCGTTCGTTTCAACAACGAGAACGCCGATATGGTAAGATATCCGAACAAGTAGCAGGTGTTTGATTGTGTTTTTTTAAAATTCATCACAATTCATCACCAATTTATCCGTTTTTAGAAAATCATCAGAACTTTAGTAACACAGTTAACAGTGAATCAAATTAAGCGTTGTACAAGTATTCTGTTTGCCATGCTGGCATTTACAGCTACTATTTCCATCACAAACCAAGCCATTGCTCAGACCGGGGATAACCCACGTTTGATTATAACAGATCCATCACAGACTCGACCTGTTTCATTACGAATTGGTGGAATTAACGTCACCGGTGCTGAGAATCACAATCTTGGATTCATCATGTCTACGGCCAATCTTCAGACGGGCGAGATGGTAACAATTCCAGGTGAAGAGCTTTCAAATGCTATAAAAAGACTGTATCGGACCGGGCTTTTTTCGGATGTACAAATTTTGGAGACAAGTCGTACATCATCAGAGATTAATCTTGAGATTCGAGTTGTTGAAGAACCTCGATTGCAGGAATTTACGATAACCGGAGTTAAGAAAAGTCAGCGAAGAGACCTTCGTGAATTAATAACCTTGATTCCCGGATTTGCAGTTACGGAGACATCGAAAGCTCAGGCTGTTAATACAATTAAAAAGTTCTATTTAGAGAAGGGTTATCGAAATACTACAGTAGAAGTATCTACTTCATTAACCGATTCGGTTCGGAACCGGGTTACACTAAATTTTGATATTGAATCCGGTGACCGTTTACAAATCAGACGGATTGCTTTCGAAAATAACGATTCCTTTTCGGATCGTAAACTTCGCAAAACCCTTAAAGAAATTAAGCAAAATACCTGGTGGAGACTTGGTCGCCAGCTGTTCAAGCAAGAAGATTTTCAAGTAGCTAAAGATAACCTGGGTAATTTTTACCGTAAAAATGGATTCCGTGATTTCAGAATCGTAAGTGACACTGTTTATGTTTATGATCATTCAAAAAGAAAACAAGGTGTAGCTGTTGAATTTGAGCTTTTTGAAGGTCCCCAGTATTTCGTTCGCGATATTGAATGGGAGGGAAATACCCTTTACACCAATGAGCAATTGACCGCTTCACTTGGATTCGAAAGCGGGGATGTTTTCAATGATGAGAAATATCAAATGAACCTGCAGAGCAATCGGGACAATACTGATGTATATAGTCTTTATCATGATGCCGGTTATTTATTCCTCTCTGTTGAACCACAAATTGTTGACGTACCAGGTGATNNGATTCACTGGACTTAAAATTCTTTATTGTAGAGGATGAAATTGCAGAGGTCAGACGTGTTTACTTTACCGGAAACACTAAAACACATGATGATGTTGTTCGTAGAAATTTGCGAAATATTCCCGGATCAAATTACAGCAGATCTGAAATCATTCGTTCTGTACGTGAACTTTCTACCCTCGGATATTTTGTCCCTGAGAACATCAAACCTGATTTAGATGCTGATTTTGTAAATAAAACAGTAGATATCATTTATGCACTTGATGAATCAGCCAGTACCGATAACTTTGAGTTTTCTGGTGGTTTTGGTGGGCGTCAGTTTGGTGTAATTTTATCAGCACGAGTGAATTTTAATAATTTCTCAGCCCAGAATATGTTCA
The DNA here is from genome assembly GCA_003448835.1 of Bacteroidota bacterium. GTDB lineage: Bacteria > Bacteroidota > Rhodothermia > Balneolales > HLUCCA01 > UBA11400. The sequence goes on from DLXM01000174.1 coordinate 4,504, forward strand.
AGCGTGAGGCCTGGTCTCCATTGCCGGGTGGTGATGGACAAAAACTCTCGCTTGGGGTTCAGGTGACAGGACGTGGATATAGAAACTATAATTTCTCATTTACAGAGCCATGGTTCAGAGGTCGTCCGCACTCTGTTGGATTCGGAATGTCATATAGTCTCTACAAATATACTGAAACCAGTCAATTTGAGCAGTTTATGTCCAGTGTCTCGTATGGTAGAAGATTAAACTGGCCTGATGACTTTTTTACTCAATCTACCATCCTTCAGTTCCAGATGTTTGATGTGTTTGGTCAGGAAGGATTTATTGAACCGGGACGAGCTAATTCATTATCCATCCGTCAGGTTATTGAACGTAACTCCATATTTAATCCAATTTCACCTGAATACGGATCAAAATTGATGATTTCAGCCGAAATTGCTCCTCCGATTGGTCAATTCAAAGAATTCTACAAATTCTTAGCCGGATTCCAGATGCACATACCACTTGTTGAAAAGTTGGTTTTCACAAACGGTCTTGAAGGTGGATATATCGGATGGTTTGGAACTGATCAACGAAGTCAGTTTAATAGATTCTATCTGGGTGGAACCCCCTTACAGCAACAGCAAACTTTTTATCGTGAAAACGTAGATCTTAAAGGTTATCCGGGTGGATTTGGTGGCTCTATTTCACCACTTGTGAATGGTGAACATGTTGGGGGTACGTTATACAATAAATACTTCACCGAGATGCGTTATCCGGTAGTTGCAAATGAACAAATTCAGTTGATTCCGTATCTTTTTGCTGAAGCCGGTAATTCTTACATCGATTTTGCTGAGTATGATCCGTTTAACGTTAAGCGATCAGCTGGATTTGGACTACGGGTCTTCCTTCCAATTCTAGGACTGGTTGATTTGAGTTATGGTAGAAGATTTGATGGAATTCCGGGAACATCGGTTGAACCGGGTAAATGGGAATTCCTGTTCAACATTGGTGCACCATTCTAATTCTTATGAAAAAATCTGTTATAATTCTTGCTTTATTTATTGGGTTAATTTCTGTAGCAGAAGCACAAAATCAGAAAATTGGATATATCGATTCAGATTATATCCTATCCAGGTTGCCTGAATATGCAGGTTTGGAGCAACGACTGCGTTCATTAAATGAGGGATGGCGAGAAGAAATTCAGGAAATGGAAGATGAGATTGCAGATCTTGAACGTGAATATATAGCTCGAGAAATTTTATATACTGAAGAAATACGCAAGCAAAAATTAAATGAAATTGCTGCAAAAAAACGACAACGTGATCAATACATTGATTCGCGTTATGGACCGGAAGGTGAATACTTTAGGCAACAACAGTTGATTTTAGAGCCAGTACAACGTAGAATCATGGATGCAGTTGAAATTATTTCAACCCGTGATAATTTTGATTTTATCTTTGATCGTACCGGTGATTATCTATTTTTATATGCACGATCACAATGGAATATCAGTGACGACGTTCTATTAGAGTTAGGTGTTCAATTAAATCCTTGAGTATTTGAGTTAAATCTTTAATATCTTCAGCCCTCTCAACATTAAAATAAAATTATGAAGAAATATACGTTACTACTTTTAATCGTAACCTTGGGATTTGCTGTAACTGAATTACAAGCACAAACTAAGGTCGGTTATATCAATCCACAAGCTGTGTTAGAAGCACTGCCTGAAACTCAAGCCGTCCAAAAGAAATTGTCAGATTTTGTCCAGCTCAAACAAAGTGAATTCGCAACTCAAGAAGAAGCTTTTCTATCAAAAGTTCGACAAGTACAAGAGCAAGTTCAGGCTAAATTAATATCAGAAGCTGACCTGGAAAAAGAGCGTCAGGCGTTAGAGCAACAACAAGAGGAACTAGTGGCATTACAGGATACGCATCAAATTGAATTGCGCAGACGCCAGCAAGAATTATTACAGCCTATTTTGGCATCTATCGATACTGCCATAGGTGAAGTCGCGGTAGAATTAAGTCTTGATTATGTCTTAAATGAACTTACAAATCAAGGCGAAATGATATTACTGTTCGTTTCAAACGATGGTAAAAACTCATTGAATATTACCGACCGAGTCATACAGAAACTAAAATAAATAAGACCAGATAACCATACCCATGAAAAAAGTACTATTTTTATCCGTGTTTGCACTTCTGCTTACAATTGGAATTGCAACACCAACAACAACTGTTGAAGCTCAGGCACAAGAATTGAAGATTGGCTATGTCGATCCTAATATTTTGTTGAGCAGAATGCCGGAAATGGCGGCAATTGAACGAAGATTACAGAACTTTGCTGACAGAAAAAGAAGAGAATTTGCTGAAAAGCAAGAAACACTTCAGCGTGATTCTGAAAGTCTTGAGCAACGAAGAGCTGTTATTTCAGCTGACGCAGTTGCCCGTGAAGAGCAACGATTAACTGGACTATACACAGAACTGCAGCAGTTTGAAGCTACATATGCACAAGAACTTCAACAACAACAAGCTGAACAAATGGGACCATTACTTGAAAAAGTTCAAAATGCAATAAATTCAGTTGCTACTGAAATGGGCCTCACATATGTGCTTAACACGATGACAAATAATGGTGATTTTATCATTTTGTATGCTTCTCCAAGAATGCAACAACAAAATAATATCACAGAACGAGTGGCTGCTAAACTCGAGATCTAAATTTGTTGATCATAATTTTAAAGGTCACTTCTGAAAAGAGGTGGCCTTTTTTTATTTTATGCACATGTTTACAATAGAATCAACATTACTAGCTGAGGGATATCAACGTATCATGGGTCTGGATGAAGTCGGTAGGGGATGCCTTGCAGGTCCTGTAGTGGCAGCGGGAGTAATTCTGGACCCTGCGAATATTCCGGACGGGATTAACGATAGTAAACTACTCACGCATAAGCAGCGCTTTTCACTGGCACATCAGATCAAAGCTACTGCAATACATTGGAGTATTATGCATTGTGAAGTTCCGGAAATCCTGGAGTTGAATATTCTTTGGGCTTCATTGAAAGCTATGCAGAAATGTGAAATGGAAGAAGGTGCAAATCCAGATTATTTGTTAGTTGATGGCAATAGATATATACCAACATTAACACCGGTGACTTGTTTGGTTAAAGGGGATTCCAGATCAGCCAGCATTGCTGCAGCATCAATACTTGCCAAAGTTTATCGTGATGAGTATATGGCTAAATTGCATGCTGCGTACCCGGAATTTAACTGGCTATCTAATGTTGGATATCCAACAAAGTTGCATTATCAGGCTTTGGCTGAGTTTGGATATACGAGGCATCATCGAACCGGATTTCGGTTAAATACCGACAAAATGTATCAGGAAAAATGACTCATGTCTTTTTGCCGTAGATAGAGATTCAGGCAAGTTGCTAACATTATTGAATTGATCAGAAATGAACTTCCACCATAACTCATGAAGGGTAAGGGGACCCCAATTACCGGAATAATTCCCATTGAGCTACCAAGATTAATTAATACGTGGGTAAAAAGGATTCCAACAATACCAACTATCACCATTTGTGAAAATGGGTCTTTGAGTCCAATTGCGAGATTTAATAATCTAAGGAACATTAACATCAAAATAATGATAACGAATCCGGCTCCAACCAGACCGAATTCTTCTGCAATAACGCAGAATATAAAATCGGTCCATTGTTCAGGTAGAAAACGTAATTGTGTTTGAGTCCCCTGAAGAAATCCTTTTCCAAAAACACCTCCGGAACTAATAGCAGTTTGTGCCTGGATAACGTTCCAACCTGCACCCTGAGGATCAATAAATGGATTTATAAACGCCTGAATTCGTAACTGTTGGTGGGGTTGAAGAATTTCATGTAATGCGACATCAATTGCAAGGACCAGTAAACTTCCGGCAACAATAGTACCGACACTGAGCCATATTTTTTTCTCGAGCATATATACGACGACAGCTACAATCACCGCAGAGGCGAGTCCAAGTCGCCAGTCAATGATAGTTAAATACCCTACAATAGCCG
>DLXM01000023.1 GCA_003448835.1 Bacteroidota bacterium
TTCATCGATAGGGAAATCGATGTTATCATAATTCATATCCCCTGACTTTTTCCGCGAATGGAACATAGTCCTGGATACGAGAACAATAATCAATACCAATACAAGAAATCCCAAAAAATATATCATAAGTAAATTGGATAGGCATCCCCGGGAACATCCTTTAATGGGGTTGATTCCTGAATAATTGTTTCCAAATGATTACGGTAAAATCGGTTTTAATGATTAATCAATTCGACACCAAAGTTTCCGAAAAATAATCAAATCATCCTTTAGAAACCATTTTTAAAATGGTTTTCACTTTCATTAAGAATATTCTTTAATAAAGTATCACAATCTCACTTGTACACTTATTTCATATGTACGGGGACGAGCCATGTATGCCGGTCGTTCGATATAGTAATAATTAAGTAGGTTCATCACTTTTAGCGTAACTGTGACATTGCCGTTCTCATTATTTCTAAAAAATAATTGGTCAAGTTTTGACGAAACACGTAAATCGACAACATGTTTATCGTTTGATTCGCTGGCATCTTGTATGAAAATCGAAAAATCAGTATCAACTTTTTCGGGCTCACTCAGATATTGATAATCAACTCCGACCTGAAAGTGTTTGAACAACGACAGTGATCCCCCGGCAATAAACTGATGGTCTGACCTGTAGGAGAGAGGTTTATTGGAGTTCACATCCTCATGGTCTAAAAAAGTATATCCAAATGTGAAATTATATTTTCCGGATACTTCACTTCCATCAATCGTACTTTCAAAGCCTTTTATACTTGCCTGCGTTAAATTCAAAAACTGAAATGCTATGATCTGTTGCTGGAATTTCGGTTCAATCAGGTTTTTATAATCGTTCTGAAATCCAACTACATCAAAAGTTAACCGCAATGACCTTCGGAAGGAGGTCGTGTATCGAGCGCCGATTTCATATCCCGTACTTTCTTCGGGACGCAGATCCATATTTGGTTCTAAAGGTAGATAATCTGATGAGTTTACAAATCGTTCTGAAATTGCCGGAACCCGGAATCCCTGTCCGTAGGATGTGCGTAGCAATAAATTCGGTGTCAACTGAGCTGAAACGTTCAATTTTGGACTCAATTTACTCGCTATGTCTTGTGTATCAATATGATATGCATCATAACGAAGTCCTCCGGAAACCCGGATTCTGTCCACCGGCATGGTCTCAATCTGGGCAAATACTGCATACTCAGGTTGATTTCGAAGGCGTTCATTGTCAGTTCCGATATAGATTTCAGCATCAGTTGCAATCGCATCGGCTGTTCCACCAAAAATCAAACTCGAATTTGCGACTCCCGGTAGCCACGTAAATTCGGTCTCGGCACCATATCTCAATCCTTTAATCTGTTTCTCTTTGGGTTGTTTACTTCCATCGCTGAATAAAGGCTGTGATTGAATTCCGTAGGCGCGTCCGCGGATGTGGTAGTAAAACTGATCGTTTACTACATGACGCAGCGTCGGAAGTAGGGTAGCCTGTTGCCCCATCGTGTAGGATTTTCCATTCGCAGAAAAATTTCCCAGAGCGATTCTTCCATAGCGCAACGGATCGTTTTTTCCGTTCCAGTACAAAAATATTTGATGTCTGTGATGGCGGAGTACGGTTTGGATATCGATTTGAACGGCATCCGAAACTTTGTAATCTAATTTCAAATAACCCTGGACAGAATATCCTCTTGAATTCTCGAGATATCCCTGATCTCCAAGATAAATTCCATTAAATCGCAGACCCAACCTGGAATTAACCACATCAGAATACGAAAACTCAGCTCCACCAAAAAACCTGACATCTCCGGCTTCCTCCCAGTGCCTCTTCCAGATTGAATTTGTTGTGGGTTCATGGATTCCGACAAAAGTACGTATTGCAATCTCAGAATCGGAATCTATTGGTTTCGTAATCAAATTTATAACGCCTCCTAAAGCACCACTACCATACAAAGCTGATCCCGGTCCTTTGATAATTTCAACTCGTTGAATTTGCGACATTGGGATGGCTGTGAAGCGAATATCGTTCTGATCGGGACCCATTAACGGAGATCCATCCACCAGTAGTAAAACGCGACTCCCGGTACCATAAGAAAATCCGGTCGACCCACGTACACTCACCTGATTCTCAGAGATAGTAAGTCCGGGGACATACCTGAGTGATTCATCTAATTTCGACAGATTTCTGGAAGAAATTTCCATCGCATCTATTGATCTGAAACTCACTGGTACAGTACCGGTCAATTGTGAAATCCGAGAAGCCGTGACAAAGACTTCATCCGAAACGGCAGTAATCTGGGTTAAAACGATTTGAAGTGTTTCTGACCGATCACGAATCTCTGAAATTAAAAACCTGCGTGATTCAAATCCGACCATGCTCACAATCAATACATCAGTGTTTAAAACATCGGCCATGAATCTAAATGATCCATCGGTGGTGGATGCGACTCCCTGACGAGTTCGTTCAATGTAGATGTTCACACCGCTGAGCGGATCACCATTTTCATCAGATATCTGACCAGCAAATGTCAGATTATCGGCATTTGTTAAAACTTGATACAAACTGGCATCAGCTTCAGATTTTGAAAGTGAATATCCATCCCCTGAAAACAATAAAAAGACTAATACCAAAAACAAGAAACTGCAAATGGTGGATTGACGACTCATACGATGTACGATTTAATGTTTAAGGAAACGGAGGTGGATTATCAAAGTCTACACGAATGGTGATCTGAACTTCATTCCCTTTGATTTCAAAATCATTATTATTGATTCCACCGGCACGCCAATCGGCAAATACATTCGGACCAAATTGCCATGCGATAGCTGCTCCATAGAATTTTTGGTTCGGTACTTCTTCAAACCGCACGGTTTGTTGTGAAACGCCATATTCAAGCTCCGCAGAAATCAACATTTCACCGATTCTGGTCAAATCCTCCTCGGTAACTGGCTCAAATTTGAAAGCAACAACCCTTAAATCCTCAAATTGGTCCTGAGGAGGCCATTCACTGTCATAAATTACATTTACAATTAGTGTGCCTTCCGGATCGACTTCATTTCCAGTTGAATTACACGAAATAATGAAGATTGACACCAGGAATAACAAGTATATTTTTTTCATACTTATATTAATTAGTAAAGATTTGCCGTTGTATTGTTATAGTATACTTGAATACAGTTACTCTAACAACAGTATAATTTATTCAATTTTTGGATTTTGTTAAATAAACCACTCATTAACATTATACCAAGGAACTATTTTGGCGGCTAGATCATTGATATAGTTGCAATTACTGAATTCAGCACAACAAGAGAACACTACATTTTATGAAAATTCTGCTACGTACAATTTTGGTCCTTTTTCTGATTATTCTCTTATCGATCGTCGGACTTTTTCTATACCTGAACGATGATAGAGTTCGTGCAATGGTTGTACCACAAATTGAGGAGGCACTTGGACGAGAAGTACAGCTCGACCGGGTCAGTTTTGCGATATTCCGCACTTTTCCGAATGTCGGACTTGTGATGGAGGGATTTTCAATACCTGAGCAGGACGATACGCTGGCATCATTCCGTGAATTAGTTGTTTCTGTGAAGTTTTGGCCTCTATTGGATGGGAATTTTGAGGTGAACAGTTTGGATTTAATCGGTGCGCAACTCGCGTATGTCATTTTTCCGGATGGATCCACCAATATGGATACATTTTTTGAAGATGCTGATTCAACAGTGACCGCAGATACATCCACAACCCGAATTGATTTAAACTCGATCACAATTACGGATGCCACAATCCATTATATAGATATGCAAGGTGATATGTCGGCCGTATTTCGCGATCTCGATGCTGAAATGGATATTGAGATTGTAGATAATATTGTAGTCGAAATGAAATCAACATTAGGTGGACTTTCGATGACATCGGCCGGTACTGAGTATCTAACTGATTTACCACTTTCACTGGACCAAACGTTTACACTTGAAACCGAAAATGAAGTTTTCACTATTGCTGAGGGTAGATTTTTAATACGTGGACTTGCGCTGAATCTGTCAGGAACCATTCGTGACTGGTCTCAGGAAAACCTGATGCTTGACCTTCAATTTGCATCCAGTTCAGATAATTTCGGTACCCTTCTGGAGTTGATTCCGGATGAATATCAAGCCGAACTTGAGGGAATTGACTCGAGGGGTGCTTTGCAATTAAGTGGTACGGTAAATGGGGCTTATGGAGACTCATTAACTCCGGATTTCGAAGTCGTTTTGGCAGTACAAGATGGTTTTCTTAAACATCCTGATGCTCAAAAACCGATTGAAGATGTTCAGATTGATTTAACAGCAAATAATGAACGTGTTCAAATAAATTCATTTTCTGCAAAGGCTGATGCTAATACAATATCATTATCCGGACTGATTACGGATCCCCTTGATTCAAAAATATCTACATTTGATTTGATTACTGACGCCTTGGTGGATTTATCAACAGTAAAAGAATTTTATCCGATTAGTGCCGATACCATGGAACTCAGAGGATTGTTTAGATTTAATGGGACTGCCAAAGGTGAAATCGATGCTTTTGAGAATGCAAGGGTAAATGGACAATTGACGCTGAATGATGGATATTTGCGCCATTCTTCATTTCCTCATCCGATTGAAAATATTCAGCTTAATTCTGAGTTAACTGCTACAGAATTCAAAATTTTAAAATCATCTTTCATATCCGGGACTAACACATTTGAGTCCACCGGAAGTATTCAGGATTACATGGGAGAGATCCCAAATCTAAACTTATTAATAAAAACAACGCTTAATCTGGATGAAATCGAAGATTATTACTCGCTTGAAGAGTATTTGATTGAAGTGGCAGGTAAAATGCAAGCTGATTTAACACTTCGTGGTCCAATTGACGATTTCAATAAGATAAATTTTGTCGGGACTACACGGTTTTGGGATGTTTCTGTTTTGGGAGATAGTCTGCCAGCACCGATTACCGGGGTGAATGGAAACTTGAATTTTTCTAACAACCAGGTCGATCTGAGTAATTATACAATGCAAATGGGGGATTCTGATTTTGCGATCGATGGTAGAATGACAAATTGGAAAAATCTTTTTGAAGAACCCGGATCAGTTACACCTGCAAGTTTAAATGCAACCTACAAAGCTAAAAAATTAAATATTGATGAATTCGTAGATTGGGATGAAGAAAATACGGAACCGGTCCTTATTAAGCTACCAAATTTAGTGAGTCAATTGAATATTAATATTGATTCGGTTATGATTATGGGTATCCCAATTGGCCAAATTACAGGACAGGGTTCGACTGATCCGAAATTCATTCGTACCAATAACGCAACAGCTCAACTGTATGGTGGTAAGGCAGTTGGCAATTTTGTGTGGGAGATTTATCAGCCGGAATATACGTTTATGCATTTTGTGGGCGGCTTGGAAAACGTACGAGCGGAGGAATTCTTCAAGACATTTCAGATGGGTGGGAAGAGTAAGATTGCTTCGTATTTGTCAGGTGGATTTAATGCAAAAGTGGATTATAAATCTGGTGTTGGGTCAAATTTTACAGCTGATGCCACAACCATCGTTGCCAATGGTACATTTGGCATAGATCGGGCACGATTAAGAGACCATCCAACACAAAAAGGGATTTCAACCCTGTTAAAAATGCCGGAGTTCAACGATCTTTCGATGGATACCTGGACAGCAAATTTTACCATTAATAATGGGGTGATGTCGCTTACTAATATGAATTTGACCAGTAAAGATATTGGTATGACGATTAGTGGAACTCAAAATTTATCGACCGGTGAACTCGATTACGATTTACAGTTACAACTACCCGAAAGACTTGGTACCCGATTAGCCGGAATATTGTCTACGGATGCAGTGAATGCACTTAAGGACGATGACGGAATAATAATTTTACCGTTGGCCGCAACCGGAAATGTCGATAATCCACGGGTGTCAATTGATTCTGAGGTTGTAGAAAGAATTGTAACCGAGTATCTTCGAAAAAGAGGTACCGATAAACTCGAAGATGCAGCAAAAAGGTTGTTAGAGGGAATTCGGGGTAATTAATATTCACCAGTTAACGTAATACAATTTTGCAGGCCCCCGAAGTCAAAATATCGAATAAAGATTTTGACAATGTACTTAGTTTAATCAAAGAGAGTTTATTCGCTTTAGATGCTGAAATCGATGCTGTGAGAGAACGTCCGGCTCAGGATACCTTCGAAAACGGAAAATACACTCCTAAGAAATCTGGTGATGAACACGATTATGTGTTCAAATCCACTAATTCGAGCATTCGATTTGCTGAAAAAATTAAAGCTCGTCTTGGTGAAAGAAACCTCGAGGCAAACTTTGTGGATGCCAATGAAGATGAAATTATCCTTCGATTCACAGAGAATGTTGGTCCGATGATATCATCAGTTGATTTGGAATGGGAAAATGATTTTGTGCTCCGAAAAATGCAGAATCAATTGATGACAATTCAGATGCGTGAAGAAGATGAACAATTTGCACGCATTGCCCGGTTGTTTTTTCATTCAAGGACACCGTTGGATGAGGGCAAAGAAGTTGCCAGAAAGCTATACGAAACCGGTGATATTGAAGTAT
>DLXM01000026.1 GCA_003448835.1 Bacteroidota bacterium
TAATCCACGATCGAACAGGTGTTCAAGTTGTTCGTCAGTTAATTCAAATGTATTCTCTGAGTTCATGAAAACTCCACCCATTTCATCATCATTCAAATCAGCGTTTAATACTAAAATCACTCCACCTTCAGAACCAGCAAGCGCACTATGGATATGAGCACCGCCAGCGATTTCAGTCGCGACCGGACTACTCAGATTCCCAAAACTTCCTGAAATAATTAGATTATTACCATCCAATTCAGCAACTACCGCACCCGAGGCCATAGTGTTGACAGGATATGGTTGTGAAATTCCGCTTAGATTCGATTGAAATAACACTCCTGAATCGAGAAGAATCTGACCCCGAAGCTCTCCATTTGGATAATTATCAGAGTGTATATTCATATAGATTTTACGATCATTTAAAGCCATCAATTCATCATTCGAAAGTTCAAACATATTGTTTTCAGCCTCAACAATTCCCCCCATAAGATCAGCATCAGCTGTGATATCAAGGACCTTGATCACACCACCATTTTGTCCAGCCAAAGCCATGTGTAGATGTCCACCACCGGCAATTTCAGTAGCCAACTCACTGGACAACCCACTAAATGAGCCACTAATCGTAATATTTTGGCCAATCAATTCCACAATCATCGCTCCTGATGCTGAGGTTAAAATTGGTTGGACCTGATTATTCCCAGTCAAATTCACTCGAAATACCTGGTCTGACTTTGGGACTAGTTGACCTCTAATTTCACCGGCTTGGTAATTTGCCGTATGGACGTTTACATAGAAACCGCGTTCCATTAAAGCAGTCTTTTGTTCTTCTGTAAGATCAAACATATTCTGTGAAGCAACGAACGTACCACCTAGCATATCTGCATCCAGTGAAGCGGTTAGAACAATTCCTACTGCACCATTTTGTCCGGCATATCCTAAATGGATGTGTGCTCCGCCGGCAATTTCAGTAGCGACTGCAGATGATAAGTTTTCAAATGATCCTGAAACTGTTAACATATCTCCTTCTAATTCAGCCTCGATCATTCCAGTAGCCATAGTTGCAACATACTGTGTCTGATTACTCCCATTTAGATTTGCAGTAAACATCTGCGCATGAATACCGGAAGTGACTCCGAGTATTAACAGCAAAAGTATTGTAATTCTTGATTTCATTGTATCTCCATTAATTTAGTGTTTGACGATTGGTTCGTATAACTAGATTACGGAGTAAAACCAGAATCGGATTTATACTATTCGATAAATTTCTTTTTAATATCCCGGTTACACCGAAACTAATTGGTGCAAACAAAAAACATCCACTCAAGTAAACTCAATAAAATCCGTTTTGGCGGGCGCGAAATCGACTATCTTTACGTCATGAGTGATTAGTTATTTATATGTATTATGAAACATGACAAAACTCTCAAAAAAACGAATTCTAATACTGACATCTATCCTATTGGTAGTCGTTGTTATTATTTTTACCCTTCCCCTCTATTTAAACGGATTACTGGAAAAAAAACTCGTTCAGGAGTTCAATAATCAGACAAATCAAGATTATCATCTATCGTTTTCAGACATTAGACTTGAAATTCTAAGTCGGTCCATTACTGTAGATTCTGTTTCTGTTTCAACAGACGATACTTTACAGTTAAAACAAGCAATTACCGCAACTTCGATATCTCTGGATGGAATAAAATGGTTCAGTCTACTCACGAATCCATTTCCTAAATTTGGTTTAATTACCGTGAATGAACCCATAGTCTACATTCACGAAAGCGATTTTTTCTCAAAATTATTCAAAGAGACTGCGACATCAGATTCTACAGTATCTGATACATCCAAAACAATAAATAATCTTTCAATATTTGATTTTATAATCTCAAATGGCCGTGCCACAATCCTGAATGATCAGGGTGACGAAGTAATATCAGTTGAAAACCTGTCACTTGAAGCAAGCGAAATTGACGTCCAGAAGCTTATGAATGGCGCCGATCTTCTATTTTTGGATGAACTTACCATTGGCGGATCAGGCTTAACATGGGTTGTGCAAAAAGATTTTTATGAGATTAGCATAGAGCATCTCCTCATAGATAAGAAAGAGAAATCCATAATACTCTCCAACTTTGCATATCATCCCCTTCTTCCGAAATATGATTTTTCGATTGCAAAAGGGTATCAGCTGGATCGGTATAATTTAAAGATTCCCGAAATTGAAGTGACCGGTCTTGATCTCGAATCACTGTCAGTAAGACATGTCAACATTGGACAAATAACAGTAGTTGATCCGTGGTTTGAGGTATTCAGAAACAAACAAATTGCCAAGCGGAATGTCATAAAAATTAAACCCCTTTTAAACGAAGTTGCCCATTCAATCGATTTCTCTGTAGGTATCGATCGCATTGATATTTCAGGTGGGACAATTCTATACGATGAGCACACCCCACCACATGCTACACCAGGTGGGATTTCATTTAATGATCTAAATGCAACGCTAACTGACATTAGAACCGCGCAACACCCGGATTTTAAAAGTGACACACTGAGTCTACATGCAGAAACTCAGTTTATGGATGTTGCTTCTCTGGTAGTAGATGTGGATTATCCAGTTTTCCGAACGGATGATCTGCATTCACTATCCATTAAACTGGGTAGTATTGATCCATCTGCAGTAAGTGATATTTTGGAAAAATCCGGATTTCTCCGCGTTGAGGAAGGCCTGGTTCAAGGTTTAACTGCCGATCTTTCATTGAGTTCCGAACAATCTACGGGCCGGCTAATCTTGTTGTACAGTGATCTTAAGGTATCTATTCTAAACAAAGACCAACCCCAGAGAGAAAATATATTTCAAAGGTTTGGGGATCTTTTAGTGAATACATTTGTCGTCAAATCCAATAATGAAATTAGTGATCCACGGGTTGCTGAAATTGAATTTAAACGTGAAAAAGATAAATCAATTTTTGCATACTGGTGGAAATCTGTTTTGGATGGTATCCAAAAAACCATAAAATAGAATCGTAACTTTATTTACACACATTTGTTGAATAATGACAGATCATCCGCCGATTCAAACAACAATTAAGCCTAAAAAAAAGAAGTATTTCCTACTGGCATTCCTTCTGATTTTTGTTTTACCGCTTGTAGTAATGTTCTCGTTGATAATTGCATTAATCTGGATAAATCCTTCTGCTACAAGCTTCACATTGAGAGAAGACTGGGATACCTTGAAAAAAGATCGTTACAGCCTTCGTACGTATTGGGTTCCCTATGATAAGATCCCGGAATCCATGAAATGGGCAGCCGTTGCAGCTGAAGATCAACTATTTTGGGAGCATCAAGGGTTTGATATTGAATCCATACGGGAAGCTTGGGATGAACGCCAAGGAGGAATAAGAAGCAGAGGAGCGAGCACAATTTCTCAACAGGTAGTTAAAAATCTATTTTTATCATCGTCCACATCATTTTTTAGAAAAGGGATTGAAGCTGGAATTACCGTTTTTGTGGAGCTTTTTTGGACAAAGGATAGAATTCTGGAAATGTATTTGAACATCGCAGAATTTGGCCCTGGGATATTCGGTATCGGTCGGGCAGCCGATGTTTATTGGAACATTCCGGCAACCAAACTCAATGCCGACAGATCAGCCAGACTCGCAGCAGTGCTTCCAAGTCCGAAACGTATGCGGGTAGAACCTCCTTCGCCGTACACAATTACTCGCAGTAGGTGGATATTACGACAAATCAATCAATTAACAGGTAAATCTTACGTCAGGCCAGCTCCAAATAATCCAACAGTTGTCGATTCATTATCAACCCCAGACAATTTAGATACATTAACGACTCCAGACACAATTGATTCGACCCAACAATTTATGGATGTCGACCTGGATGAACTCCTAAACACCGAAATCGACACGATTCCATCTCAATAAAGAAGTCCCTTCTTCTCTTTTTCTCTCCTTCTCTTTTTCGCTCGCTTTGCTCACGATCTACGCCCAAAGACTGTGTGCTT
>DLXM01000024.1 GCA_003448835.1 Bacteroidota bacterium
AACGCCATGCTGAATGATACTCGAGACGCCGAGACCATTGCAAAAGAACTCAATGTGATGCAGGTTTCAGATACTTCTTTCCTAGAACCACTCGTTGACGAAGTATTGAACGCGAATCCTGATAAAGTTAAAGCGTTTCTGGGCGGGAAAGATGGCCTCATGGGCTTCTTCGTTGGACAAATCATGCGAAATTCGCAAGGGAAGGCCAATCCCCAATTGGTAACAAAAATGGTGCTTGAAAGAATCAACGCACACAAAGGAGAATAATACACAGGTATGGCTATTAATAAATTCATAAAGATTACACAGAACATGATTCCATTTGGCGTCCTTTCAGTAGTCTTTTTGTTAGCATCATGTACATCGGCTGAAACTCAACAACGAACAGTCATCATAAGTGGTGAAATCACCATCAATAATCAAGGTGATGAACTTCGGGATTTCAGTGGTGTTAATTTATCAATCGTAAATACACGTTCAGATACAGCTCAGGATACGATCCTAAACACAAATACTGATGTAGATGGCAGATTCAGTGTTGTTGCGAGTCTTCAGGATCGCGGAGTGTATCCATTGGTTGTTTCCCGAAATAATCGGGTTTTGCATTTAGCAAATATTGTGCTGGCACCCGGTGACACGGTCAATATTACCGGTCAAATTCCGGATCTGAACACATCCATTCGAGTCAATTCTGTTGAAAACACGGCAATGGAAACATATGAACGTCTGCAAAGACTGTACGGAAGAGTGGCAACATATGCATATGGTGGCCGAGTCGACTCCGATACCATACCAGGTCTAATGAACCAATGGAGCGATTATTTCTGGTCATTGAGAACTGAATATCCCGGAACTTATGCATCTGAACTAAGTTCAATCGATGCCATTGAGGTTCTTGAGGGTTGGAACGATCCGGTAACGATGGATCGAATAAACCAACTTGAAAACATTCCAGTGTATGCCCCGGTCAAAATGATTTACGGCGGACATATTAAAGCTCGTATGGAAGGTCTTGACGCCGGAATCAAATATTTAGATGATTTGCGTGCTCAACTCAGTGATAACGATGAAAAAATCTCGATTGATATGCGAAAAATCGAATTATTAGTTGATTATAATCAATATGATAAAGCACTTCAGGAATTGGAATCACAGACAGGCCGCAACAAGAATGACGAACCATTTCAGGAGTGGGCAACATCAGTTAAATATGAACTCGAGAATCTAATTCCTGGTCGTGAAATTCCTGATTTTTCAATTCAGATCAATGCCGATGAAACGATAAGCAAAGCATCCATGGCCGGTAAATATTATCTGCTTGAAGTCGTTCTTTTGGCTGATGCTAATTACCAGGCAACTTATCCAGATCTGTTAACCATGTATGATGATGTAAGTGCAAAGAATGTTGTATTTTATTCTATGCCACTGGATAATAGTCAGGTTACCATCGATGCATTTTTTGAAGAACGCGCTAAAAGCTGGACGTTTTCGAATGCAGGAAGCCTTGATCAGAGCAATATGCTGGATGTACTTAGAATCGATCAGGTTCCAACACGTTATTTGATCGGACCTGACTCCAAAATCATAAGTCGGTATATTACACATGATTTAACAGGCTTGAAACGCGATATTGAAATCATTGCAGCAAATTAACTCAACACTTATGAGAAAGCTTTTAATTGCCGGTAATTGGAAAATGAACTTTTCGCCACGACAAACGCGAAATTTCTTTACTGATTTGAGTGCTATCACATCAACAGTCGGCACACAACACGATGTATTAGTTTGTGTACCTTTTATCAGCATTGAATCGGCGATGGATGCATCCCGAAAAGTTCAAGGTGTGCATGTTGGGGCTCAAAATATTCATTTTGAGAACGATGGTGCATATACTGGTGAAATTAGTGCAACGATGCTAAAAGAAATCGGATGTCGCTTTGTGATACTTGGACATTCCGAGCGCCGCGAATATTTTAGCGAAACCGACTCGATCGTGAACAAAAAAGTTAAGAAATCACTCGAAACTGATTTGATTCCAATTTTATGTGTGGGTGAAGTTCTTGCAGAACGAAAATCAGGTCGCCAGAATGAGGTTGTACGCACTCAATTAATTGGTGCTTTAGATGGTGTCTCCGAATTGGCGCTCGCAAATTTGGTAGTTGCTTATGAGCCGGTCTGGGCTATCGGAACAGGGGAAACAGCCTCACCAGCCCAGGCACAAGAAATGCATGCATTTATTCGATCTGTTTTGGCAGGGCTATATACGGATGAAGCTGCAAATTCCGTTCGTATTTTGTACGGCGGAAGCATGAAACCTGACAATGCCGGTGAATTACTTAGTCAACCGGACGTGGATGGTGGTTTAATCGGTGGTGCGAGTCTTAAAGCAGACAGTTTTAACGCAATCATCGAAACTGCGAACGAACTTAAAAAGTGATATGGAACAACTTAACGTCCTCCTGATCGGAAGTGGCGGTCGAGAACATGCATTAGCCTGGGCAATTTCCAGGTCAGCGTTACTCAAAAAACTATACATTGCACCGGGAAATCCGGGCACAGCCCAGTTGGGCGAAAATGTTATGCTTGATGTGGATGATTTTGATGAGGTGCTCACATTCGCCGAAGATAACCACATTGATTTAGTCGTTATTGGTCCGGAACAGCCCCTGGTGGATGGTATCACCGATTATTTGGAGGACTATGGCATCAACGTGTTTGGTCCGTCTAAGGCGGCTGCGATGCTCGAGGGAAGCAAGTCCTTTGCCAAATCCATCATGCAGAAATCAACTATTCCTACGGCCGGATACGAAGTATTTGACCGACACGAAATTTCGAAGCTCGAAGCATATCTCCAGGAGCAAGCTGTGTATCCCGTGGTTCTAAAAGCTGACGGACTCGCAGCCGGGAAAGGTGTTTTTATCTGTGACAATTATCACGAAGCGAATGAATATCTCGATCGCATCATGAATGATGTGAATCTCAGTGCAGCAGCATCTGTGATCGTTGTAGAAGAATTTATGACAGGTGAGGAAGTTTCTGTTTTTGCGTTTGCGGATGGAAATACTGCCAGATATCTCATGCATGCACAGGATCACAAACGAATCGGTGATGGCGATACCGGACTGAATACAGGTGGGATGGGCGCTTATGCTCCGGCACCTGTGCTGGACGATGAAGGTGTTGAATTTGTCATGAATACGATTGTTAATCCTATGATCGATGCGATGTCCAGCGAAGAGACTCCGTACAAAGGAGTGCTTTACTGCGGACTCATGATGACCACTGAGGGACCCAAAGTTGTGGAATTTAATTGTCGTTTTGGAGATCCGGAATGTCAGGTTATGATGCCGGCTTTAAAAAGCGATCTCCTGGAACTGATGCTCATGACAGTGAACGGTAAACTTGAATATGCTGCTATTGATGTGGAACCAGGCTATTTTTGTTCCGTTGTAATGGCTTCTACCGGTTATCCCAATGAGTACGAAAAAGGTTTTGAAATCACGGGTCTGGATGCCGTTGCCGGGAAAAATGAAGTGTTTTTTAGTGGTGTAAAAGCTGATGAAAACGGTCGTCTATTGACAAATGGCGGACGAGTTTTGAATGTGATTGGTCACGGGGATTCACTCAAAGAAGCGATTGAAGATGCCTATTCCGGAGTTCAAAAAATCAGTTTTGAGAACGCATATTTTCGCAACGACATTGGCGTAAAAGGGCTGAGATATTTCAGTAAGTGAATTCAATCATAGTTTTTTGAGTTGACAATTTTTCCGGTTGAAAAGAATATAAAATCCTTTTGTTCACTTGACAGATTTACAAGCTTATAGTTTGTGAAATTCAAAATTGATTTTTCACAAAGCAATTGTCACTACAAATTACTTTGGAATGAAAAGCACCCCAATTATAACTTTGATTATCGCCCTGGCTGTGATTGGGATGAGCGGGTGCACGGGTGGAGGTCGGCTTAGCGAAGCGGGGG
>DLXM01000033.1 GCA_003448835.1 Bacteroidota bacterium
AATACAACACCCATCACTGTTACTTCGTTTAAAAGTACAACATCTGACTCCATTTACATAGAATGGCCATCAATTGATACTGTATCTGCTTTCAAATATCGCATCTTTGAGTTGATGGATGATACTTTAAAGCTTAATCAAACCAATATAATCAACGCAAATAACTCAATGATTTCACAGATTCCTGGGGGGGAATTTGTCATTCAGGTAACCGCAGTAAACGATTCAACTCAAATAAATAGCTGGAGTATGCCTTTTCGCTTAAATCAGAATTGAGTTTCATATGGAGAAAACCGACACAATGAAATTAAACTTGAAAATTAACGTGGATTCCGCAAAAAATATCCCCCGATTGGCGATAAATACCGTTATTTCATTACTTTTTTTTATGTGTTTGTTGATTTTAAGTGCGCCCCCTACTTTTGCCCAAATTTCAGAACAAGACCGTGTTGATCAAGCTGAAATCTTAATTTTAGAGGGTGAATACGCAAGCGCTTATCAAATTTACTCCGATTTATGGGCTGAGAATCCTCAAAATTATGACTATCGGTTAAAAATTGGGTTGTTATTAGGTTGGATGAAAGAATTCAGTAATTCCGAACAGCATTTGTCTCTAATGTTGAACGATTATCCTAATAATGTCGAAGTGGGAACAGCACTAATGAGGGTTTTAAGTTGGCAACATAAATATGCTAAATCGTTATCCCTGGGTAAAAATCTGGAACAAGAACATTCACTAAATCCAGACTTACTTACAATTCTTGCCCAAACAAATTTTTGGAGTGGATCTTATTCAGCATCCCGTAGATATGCAAATCGTTTATTAGAGCAGGATCCCAATAACGAAATTGGTGTTAGATTGCTCAGAGAAATCCAAGCAATTAATGCTACTTCATTAGAGGTTGGTGCAATTTTTCCGTGGGACTCAGAAAAAACCAATCTTTCTATTTACTCAGTTAGCGGGTTAACGAATATAAATCTTGATACTCAAGTGCAACTGGATATATCGCAATTTGATACTCAAAATAAATGGATAGATTTACAGCGCAAGAGCTGGAATGTCTCAGGTTCGGTGATTTATCAGGCATCTAACAAATATAGACTCAGAACAGATCTTGGTGTAGCGAAGTACGATGTTGATGTCGTAGGCAAATCAAATACTTATCTCACCGGGGGGATGGATTTTCGTTATAATGATGGCAAAAGTACCGTAAATCTAACGGCAAACAGATATGCTATCATGGAGTCTCCAATTTTAATAGATAATCGAATACTATTTGATGCAGTTATCCTAACATATAGGTACCGACATTTGAATTGGACATTAATAGTTGACCCACAATATGCATGGATATCAGACGGAAATGAGCGACTAGCAGCTAACTTGAACCTGACTTTTCTTATTGAAACTGCATACTTGTTTATACGTCCTGCTATAAAAACCAGGTATCAGAAGCACCAGGAATCTACAGTTAATCAGGGTTATTTCGCTCCAGAACAATTAATAGCTGGATTAGTATCACTGGAACTTGACAGGAATATTCCGGGTAGTAAATTTCAATTCCTGTTGACGAGTGATGTAGGTTATCAACAAATTGAACATTTTGCTGTCAATTCAGACCCGAAATTACTTTATAACATAAAATCAGAAGTTATTTTAACTCCAAATAATTCAGTTCGGTTTTCCGCAGGATATTCGTACACAAACTTACAAACAGTTTCCGGAATAACTCAGGATCCGGATTATTGGTACCAATCTGTCTTTTTTAAATTGAGATATATTTTCTAATTAGAAATATTGTATCCATATTAAATATCCCAGTATTGCCAAAAAGATTATTCCGGCCACGAATTTCAGCCAAATAGAGGACTTTGACTTTTCTTCTAATTGAACCTCAAAACTGGTATTATTTGAGTCCAGACTCTGAATATAAGATTCTGAATCAACTGAGTGATCACCAATTTGGTAGTCAGTCTCATCCGTAACCGACAATACCTCTTCCTTGATATTGGTTTTTAAATTTTCAAGAGCTGATTGATTACCCAACCCTTTTCGGGTCATTGCTCCCCATTCTTTATTACCTTTTAGAAAATCTTTTATTCCCATTAATCGCCACCACATATGCACTTGTCTGAAGCCAAAATTTTCGAAAAATGCATATAAACTCATTAGTAAAATATCTTTAATTCGAGGGTATCGCCTGTATGTAAACTCCTCACATAAGATCGAAGAAATTGATAGTACCATTCCAAGCAATACGGCCGCGGACAAAAAGATGAGGGCAAAATGTAAATTTACTGCTCCAAAAAGGAGAGCAAGGATTAAGACAATCCAACCAAGTAATTCAATAATAGGTGAAAGTAATTCAAAAATGAAAAAAAATGGTACTGCAAAAAATCCAAGACGACCATACTTTGGATTAAAAAACATATCTCGATGGCGATAGAGTGTATCTGCAAGCCCTCTTTGCCACCTGTTTCGCTGACGTGCCAATACATTTACATCTTCAGGGACCTCTGTCCAACATACCGGTTCAGGGAGAAATCTAACTCGGTAAGGAATCTTTCGCTCGCGATGATATTTGTGCAGGCGCACAACAAGTTCCATATCCTCTCCCACGGTATCATGAAGATACCCTCCCACTTTAAGCACTGCGTTTCTATCAAAAATACCAAAAGCACCAGAAATGATTAACAGCGAATCAAGATAATCCCACCCTACTCTACCAAACAAAAATGCTCTGAGATATTCAACAACTTGAATACGTGGCAAAAACTTTTTCGGAAATCGAATCTCTTTGATTTCATTCCCTTCAATTACGCAATCATTGGCAACACGAATAATACCACCTACTGCAATTGTTGTTTCATCCTCTATGAAGGTCTTGAGCATATTTTGCAAGACATCAGGTTCCAAAACACAGTCTGCATCAATTGCACAGAAAAGATCATTTCGACAAACGTTAATTCCGGCATTCAGTGCATCTGCTTTTCGCCCATTTTCTTTATCCACAACAATTAAATCCGGGTATACAGTAGATTTATAGATAGCTTTAATGGGTTTATGATTCAATATCAGAGGAACATATCGTTTTACTCGTTTTAGTTTAAACTGATCGATAAGAACATCCATTGTACGATCTTTACTGCCATCATTTATTACAATGACCTCATAATTAGGGTATCTGAGTTGCAGCAACGATTTAACTGATGCTACGATCGTAGATTCTTCATTAAATGCCGGAGCCAGGATGCTAATTGGACTATATAAATTGGATGAGAAAAGTCCTTGCAAACCATAAACGTTTTTTTCTTTTAATTGCCGGCGAATGTGGTAAAACGATAACCCAATGAGAATCAAATAAATAACATTGATCGCAACAAAATAACCCACAGTTAAATAACTGAAATACTTTAGAAAAGCCAGATATGCTGCTGTTAAAAAATCAATCATAACATACCTTGTTCCATTTCTCCCACAATACTTCGAATCATGGTCCTTAGCTCGGAAGTCTGCTCAGATAATTTGTTGAGATATGACTTCCCTTCCAATCCTAATCCCGCTAGTGCATAAATTGATTTGATTCTCACTGAAAACTCGTCGTCACTCGCCAATTGAAACAATACTTCTGCAAATTCAGAATCTCCCATGATTGACGACATTTATTAATCCT
>DLXM01000076.1 GCA_003448835.1 Bacteroidota bacterium
ATCTGAATCAACCAAGCTCCATTACGGATCATTTCAATAGCTTTTTCAGTAGAATCAATGCCGCCAACCGCAATAATCGGTTTTTTACCATTTGTGATTCTGGCCAGGTCGTGGACGATATTCAACGATTTACTGTATATGGATGCCCCGCTTAATCCACCTTTTCCGATAGATTGAGAGAGAAGGGTGCTATTTGCAGTTAAGTTTTCCCGTTTAGAGGATGTATTTGTTGCGATATACCCGTCAATTTCATTTTTTTCGCATATCGAAACAAGAGTTTCGAGTTCCGAAGTGGATAGATCGGCTGAGAGTTTCACATAAACCGGAATAAATCTATCCGTCTGCCGGATTTCTTTAATTCGACTCAGTAAAGATTGTAATGCATCGGCATCCTCAAAAGTTTTACCTTCTTCGGTATTCGGACATGATATATTAATTGTTATATAATCGGCAATATTTTGAGCAATTTTGAAGGAGATTATATAATCTTCAATTGCCTTATCACCCAATATAGCCGGATCATGAGTTTTGGCGATATTAATGCCCAACGGAATGGTTGGTTTCTGTGAATTCATTATCCTGTCGACAATCTGCATAGCCCCGTCATTATTTAGTCCCATCCTATTTATAATTCCATGGTCCTGTGGTAATCTAAACATACGTGGCAATGCATTCCCATTAGAAGGATTTGCTGTGATACTTCCGATTTCTGTAAACCCGAATCCGATAGCTGATATCAGAGATGTTAAATGAGCGTTTTTATCAAATCCTGCTGCCAATCCCACCGGGTTATTGAATAAATTTCCTTGAATCTGCTGACTGAGTCTGGTCGATTTACGGACTAAAACAAATTCCAGGAACGATATCATAAATGGAAATCGTGAAACAAAGATCCCAATTTTATGAATCCGATTATGGGCAATCTCCGGATCCATCCGAAATAAAAATGGTCTGATTAAGTTTTTGTATATCATGTTCGTAAATTACCAATTATCTGCACAAAATAATCAAATACCAGCCCCAATCTCATAAAATTATGGGTTCATTTACCTACACTGAAATTGAAAACCGATTAATGGCTATGCCCAGATTTCAGGATGTAGGTAGCAGGGCAGCACGATTTGGGATTGATCAAATTCGTGAATTCTGTGATGAGATCGGGAATCCGGAGACTAATTTTAAATCAATTCATGTTGCAGGTACAAATGGCAAGGGGACAGTTTGTGGTATGCTGGCATCGATACTTAAAGAACAAGGTTATAAAGTTGGACTTTATACGTCCCCACATCTTATTGATGTCCGTGAGCGATTTCGGATAAATGGAGAAATGATGCCAAAGGAGGCATTAATTGATTTTTTCGACCAGCATAATGTAAACTTAGAACAATTTCCTTTAACATTTTTTGAACTAACTACAGCGATAGCTTTTTGGTGGTTTTCCCTGGAAAAAGTGGATGTTGCTATTATTGAAACAGGTTTAGGAGGTAGACTCGATGCCACTAATATCCTAAATCCACTTGTATCAGTGATTACATCCATAGGAATGGACCACATGGAACAACTGGGTTCGACTATTCAATCAATTGCTTATGAAAAAGCCGGAATCATAAAACCTGGTGTCCCATTTGTATTGGGTGAAATTGACAATGAGGCCGAAACTGTGATAACAAAAATTGCTAACGAAATTGGAGCATATCAGTTTGTGGATGCCACTGAAATTGAGGAACAACCCAACCGGGAGTTTGTAGTGTTTCGTGACAATCAAGAATTGAATATCCAATCTGACTTAAATTCACCATATTTAAATACGAACATCAGAACAGTTTTTCGAACGTTGAATTCAATTCAGAATCATTTGTTAGTATCAAATGATTCATTCATTAGGGGACTAGCCAAAATTCGTGTGAATTCCGGATTGACCGGAAGGTTTCAAAGATTATTACCTAATGTGGATTGGTTTTTTGATGGTGGTCATAATCCTCAGGCGTTGTTAGCTGTCCAAAACCATTTAAAGGCTATTTTTCCCAACCGTAATCCGATTTTAATATTGAGCTTGATGGCCGATAAATTGACAGACGAGTCGATTGATATTTTAAAAAAATATGATCAGATCTATTATTTCGAGTTAAATGTGCCCAGAGCGCTATCCTTCGATCGATTTATCGAGGTATTTCCAAATTCCAAAGCATTAATTGATCATGAAAATCACTATCTTAGTACATTAAAATATTTAAAAACAGAATTGGTTTTATTTACAGGAAGTTTTTACTTTTATAGTACCGTATCTGAGTGGATGGAATCACTCTCGCTTGATTCCAGTTGTGCATAAATTCGCCTTCCACCAAAAATCAAATCGCAAAAAACTGAGTCAGATCGGTAATCTCTACGCAAAACCTAATTAATAAGAATCAAGGTAATCACATGTCGGATATCCAACCAGTTGGATTTCATTCTAGAGACATCATGTTTCTCGAAAATAAAACACTCAAAGAACTACAAGAAATTGCTAAAAAATACGGTTTAACCTCCGTTACTGGTCTTAAAAAGGCTGAAATTGTAGTTAGAATTAAAAAATTGGTCGAATCACAAGCCCAAACATTACTTGATTTTGAGGGTCAGGCTAAATCTGAATCACCTCAAAACAAAAAATATGATGATGAAACTTCACAAATTCAGAATCCAACTGAACAGAATATGACTCCAGATAACAAACCAGCGAGAAAACGCGGTCGTCCGCCAGGATCTAAAAATAAAAATGATGGATTAAAATCGGAAGATGTGTTTCCTAGTTTTGATTATGCAATCCAAACTAATCTTAAGTCAGATGATATTTTTCCTAAATTTCAGAATCATATTGTAAGTCCGGAACGGGGTGATGATATATTTCCGGATTTTATTGATGAAATTTCGGGTAAACAAAGGGGCAAAAAGCCAAGAATCAAATTAGATCCGTTTGCACATGCTGAAAGGATTTTGGAAGAGGAGTTTGAACAGAATATTTCTACTACTTCTACATCAAATACAGATCCTGAAAGTTCAAATCGAGACACAGTAAAAGAAGAGCAAAAAGAATCGACACGATTATATAATAAAAATTCGGATCGTAATACATCAGAACCAAGTACTTTAAAAAATCGAAGTCAATCACATCAGACATTTGAAAGAAGTTCTGAAGTTATAAGTGAAGCAAAGCCTGCCAGAGCATCAGAGAATAAATTAGAAGCTCCAAAGGAATCTCACAGAGAACACCGCAATACAAATCGTAATGTAAACTCTGAGACTCACCAAAATAATTCTCCGGAAAATGATACGCAAAATGAGAACGAAGTCCGCCATGCTGATTTTCGTGATGCAATATCACCAGGTGGTAGAAAAGATGGAAGAGGGAAAAAACATTTAGTCCATGATGTTTTACCAGAATCAAACGCTCCAACATTGATGGAAAGAATTCGTGAAATTGAACCTAAACTCGGTGGATATTTGATCAACGAAGGAACTTTAGAGATTTTACCTGACGGATACGGATTTCTACGATCTGTGAATTATAATTTTGCTGCCAGTCCTGATGATATTTATGTCTCACCTTCACAAATAAAACGATTTTGCCTGAAGCAAGGTGATACAGTAGTTGGAATTATACGTCCACCTAAAGTTGGTGAACGCTATTTTGCTTTATTGAGGGTAGAAGGTGTTAATGGCAACATCCCTACAAATATGGACTCTCGCCCGGATTTTGATAGCTTGCTACCGGTATATCCGGATGCTCGTTATAAGCTGGAGTATGATTTCAGCAATTACACGACTCGAATTATCGATCTTTTTGCACCAATTGGTAAG
>DLXM01000019.1 GCA_003448835.1 Bacteroidota bacterium
GATTCCACGATACTTCATAGTTACCAGATGTAAGCTGTCTAAATCTGGCACCCGTTGGCTCGACCAGATAAATATGATTCCATCCGTCCTTTTCGGATGTGAACATGAATAAATCCTGTTCCGGTGCGAACCGAATATCACCGGTTGAACTGGAAATCCATCCTTCGGTACTATCCTGAAAGATTGAATTGTAACTATTCGCATTTTTTAAATCATAAACACCAATTTCTCTGTTTTTAAGGAATTCATCGGCCTGATCTACGACTAAATATCGTCCCGATGGACTCACCACAGTTCCCCGAAGACTGATTTTACCTGTTAAAAGAGTTTCAGATTTTCGAGTATGAACATCCAGTAATTGCAATGATATCGTCGAAACGCCCCGTCTGGAACCACCGGCTTTCACAAATTTATCGATGTATTCAGGGAAAAAGACTTCACGATTTTCACTGCTATTCGTTTGGCTTACAACTAAAAGTGAATCATCTTTTGCCCAACCGCGAATATTATAGAATGGATCATTTTCACCACGATTTGTGATTTGACGAACCTGTGCTTGTTGGATGTCAATTATCCATACATCTCCTTGCGATTGATAAGCGACTAGTCGTCCGGTGCTGGACCAATTTCCATTCGAATCACTACCGGGTGTCGAAACCAAAACACGTTTATTGCTTCCATCGGTATTAGCGATCATCAACTCTCCACGTTCATTGAACAACATAAGTTTTTTGTCCGGTGACAAATTTGCTGACCGGAACATGTTGCTATTCTCTGGTGCCAATACAAAGTTTTTTCCATCTAAATCGACCTGGAAAATCTTGTTTTCACTGAAACTGGAGTCATTCCAATTGATGAATACAGTTTTGTTATTTGGATGGAAAGCTGTCACACTTGGACGAACCCCGGGCAAATAGGGCTCATCAAAAATGGTTTTCAACTGGAGGGTGTCAAGTCCGCCTTGAGCATCAAGCTGATGTACTGATACAAGTAGAATGGCGAATAGAAACAGAATTTTTTTCATAGTACGAGTAGATAGACTAAGTCATTGTGCGAATTATAGGACTCTCACAATGTAAAAACAGTAAGGTTTAGTTAGTGTAAATGAAGATTAATTTTTGAAAAACAGATGCGATTACAACAGAATGCGCTCGGATTTAGCATCAGTTAATGTAATTGCCATATTAATATTAAAAATCACAATTTCATGAATTGATCGATGTTTTCTTTGGTTATTATTTTTTTAATAATAAATAACCATTACCTCATGAATTGTTCGATGTCGGACCTGGATTTTGGGACATTGGTCAGGTTTTCATGTCCGTTTTCAGTGATTACGATGTTATCTTCGATTCGAATTCCGCCAAAATTGAGATATTCTTTGAGTTTGGTCACATTCAGAAAATGTGCAACCTCTTTATTTTCGAAAGCGGGCTCGAGCAGGGCGGGGATGAAATAAATGCCGGGTTCTATGGTGACGACCATTCCGGGTTCAAGAAGTCTGCGAGCGCGCAAGTATCGCAATCCGGGACGATCGATTCGCTCTACACCTTTTGGATATCCACCCACATCATGTGTATCCAATCCGAGAAAATGACCGATTCCATGTGGGAAAAATAACGCGAAAATATCGTGATTCATCAATTCATCCACATTCCCAAACAAAAAACCACCTTCCACAAATCTTTCAATCATAATCCGTGCAGCCTGAATCTGGATTTCTTCCATTTCAACACCGGGTTTGGATTGTGACAAACTATGCTGAAGCATTTCGTAGCCCACGTCATATATGAAGGCTTGTTTTGAATTGAATTTTCCATTTACAGGATAGGTTCTGGTAATGTCGGATGCATATCCATTTGATTCAGCGCCTGCATCCACCAGAAACATAGTGCCGTCTTCGAGTTTTTTATTNNGGCTGATGACGGAGTCCTGCGTTTGTGCATGTAAATTCAAACAGTGCCTGCATCTCATATTCCATTTTTCCTGGCGCTACTGATTTCATCAGGGCTTTATGTGCATCACTACCAACTCTGGATGAGATGCGAAGTTGTTCTACTTCATCAGATGTTTTTAATACACGGCAATATGCCAGAGCATCAAGGAGTTCACCATTGTTCGTATCAAAACCAAATCCACGAATATGAGTTGCGTCCGATTCAGTGATACAATGGACCGATGATGGTTTTAGTGATCGAAGTACATCCTCGAGTTCGTCATTGAAGTGTACATGATCAGGATGGTACATTTTTTTGTACTTCTCAGGAGAGTGGACGAATCCCATCCAAACAGAATACAGGGCATTGCGGCGGGGTAAAAGGAGGTGGTATTCACGCTTCGCAGGATTTAAAATCAGAGCAAAGTCTGGTTCGTTGACACCTGTGAGATATAGGTAATTGGACTCCTGCCGAAATGGATACTCAAAATCGGTTCCATATCGATGGGTTACGGATTGTCCCTTGATGTAGATTAGGGTGTTTGAATGGTCTTTGTATAGGTCGTAAAGTTTGTCGCGATGTTTGTGGTGCATGGAGTTTCCGGAATAAATGCGAAGTTTTCTTGGAAGATAGGGCAGAAAAGAGAAAAAGAGAAGAAGTGAAGGAGGGAAGGGGGGAAGACGAGAATTGTAGGAATCGTAGGTAGTACACAAGCACTAAAAGTGCGAAGTCTAGTACCGAAGATCGTGAGCAACGCGAGCGAAATACACAAGTGGCGACAGCCACGCAGTCTTTGGGCGTACATCATGGAACGAAGTGGAGTGAAAATCGTGAGCTACGCGAGCGAAAAGGGGAAGGAGTGAATGGAAGAGACTTGATTTAAATAATAAGATTTAGAATGTCAGTCATGGCATTGTCTGTTGAGCGGAGGTCCAGCTCGTGGCGGAACTCAGCACTATTTGAAATCTGTAAACTACCAACATCGCTCAGATTTACCTCCATCACAGACCAAATCGGTTCTTTACCAGATCGAGCGTCAATCATTATAGCACAAGCTTCATTTTTCGTACCTCCAATAATTGATATCGCTTTGCGGGATCCATCATCTTCGCGGGGTAACACTCGAAAGTAATGCGACAAGACATTATAACTCAATTTAGGTACTTCCAATTCCAAATAATCCGGAATCTTAACCTGGATGTATTGATTTTGAGCAGCTTCATCTGTCCAGAAACGGGTTAACCAGCCAGATAATACTTCGTGTAATCCATGATCAAATCCATCTGCCCCCGATCCCCACATCCCCCGTTTTTGCCAATAGCTGAAGTCCCGAACCGACTCAATGTGTAATCCGGAAATTCGTTGCCAATCTTTGAAAATCTCAGCTTCATCACCTTCTTTGGTTGCAATCAAAACATCAGTTATGCCATTGGTGAGCATCACATAGGGGGCTTTTACGCTTCGATTATACCGGGCTCCCTGAATAACCGTTTTTTCGTCAATTCGTATGGACTCTGACTTGCATTCAACCAATAACAAGGGTTGATGTGAACTGTCGAAACAAACGATATCTGTTCGTTGATCTGACGCTCCACCGAATCCAATTTGTAAACCTTGTTCGGTGTTCATCCGATTCAATGAAAACCCGGCCTCCCGAGTCAGAAATTCAATAGTTCTGAGCCTTACTCGTTCTTCCGGACGATCAACCAGCCATTGCTTCGTGACCGGATTGAACAAATATTTGAGCCCATCCCGATACTGGACAACTGGAAAATGATTGATGATTCGGGATGGCATATTATATCATGAATTTTCTGCCGCTATTTCGGAGTTTTTTTAGCTGCCGTAATCTCACGACGTTTTTCCAATGCCTGCTCTTTTGCCATCTCTTTGGCTTTGCGCTTGTCGATACCTTCCATCAACTTCACGTGATCTATTTTTTTGTTGATCAACATTTGTTGTCCGATAGAAAGAACGTTATACACGAGGTAGTACAAACTTAATCCGGAAGCAAACGCGTTGAAAATGAGTAACATCATGACCGGGAAGATGTACTGAAGTACTTTCATCTGCGGATTCGATGCACCACCCTGACCAGAGATTCGCATCTGAACGACCATACTTACAGTCATTAGCAATACAAATCCTGCGACGAAATTCCCCATAAATGGGATCGTAAATGGTAAGTCCAGGATGACATCCGGTGCAGAAAGATCAGTTGCCCACAAGAATGATTCCCCACGGATTTCAATTGCGTTTTGGAAAAACCTCCACAATGTTACAAGAACCGGTATCTGGAGTAAGTTTGGCAAACATCCGCCTAATGGATTAACTTTGGCCTTTTTGAAAAGCTCCATGGTGGCCTTTTGCTGCTTCTGCGGATCCTCTTTGTATTTTTCCTGAATTGCTTTCATTTCAGGCTGGATTTCTCGCATGGCAGCCATGCTTTCAAAACTTTTCTTGGTCAGCGGATACAATACGATCTTAATAAGGAACGCAAACAGAATGATGGCAATACCATAGTTACCGAACAAATCACCCATGTAGGTGATGGTCGGCAAAATCGCATATTTTACCAACGGCTCAGAAAACCAATTGATGAATTTATACCCCACATCAACCATATCATACGCCATTGGATCAAATTCGCGAATGGTGTAATATTCGAGTGGTCCGGTAAAAAGATTGAAACGAAGGATGTTTGAATCGGGTATTTTAGTACGGAGGGTCGAGGTATAATGGTGTTGAGTTGATTCTTCGGTCGGATCGCCGGAGACTTCACTAATAACAATCGCACCCGTTCCCGGTACTTCCGGTTTGATGATTTGAGTAAAGAATTTTGTCTTAGTTGCTACCCAGTCAACGGTCCCGGTGATAATGTTCTC
>DLXM01000020.1 GCA_003448835.1 Bacteroidota bacterium
AGTCTATGGACGTACATCGTGAGTGCAACGAACGAAACCTAGTACCGAAGATCGTGGAACGAAGTGAAGCGAAAAACACAAGCATCGTGAGATGCGCAGTCTTTTGACGGACATCGTGAAGTCAAAGCCGAGCGAAAAAGGGAAGGGGGGAGCGAGAAAAAGAGAAGGAGTGAAGGAGTGAAGGAGAGAAGGAGATAAAAAGTGAAAGAGGGAAGGAGTATAAAATGGAACGGATGCTTAGGTTGATATTGGTATAATTTCGAGAGGACGGTTAAAAAGTTTCTGGAACAGTTCACTTTTTCTCATTGCACCCCAAATTTCAAGCTGAGGATCGCCAATGGTCACAATTCTAATTGTAATCTTATCGCTAACTTCAATTGTTAGTTTTTTTACATTTTGGAAATGGCTTCGATCCAGTCCATCAGCTACACGAAGAATGCCGGATAAAGCGCGGATTTTTGATTTTTGATCCGGATTTAAGACATCGAAATGACTGTGTCGTGCTTTTGGGGTCGATCTTCTGTGATATCGGGCAACATTTGCGATGATTTCAATTTCTTCTTGTTGAAATCCTTTAAGATCGGCATTCAGGATGAGGTAGAGAGCGTGTTTGTGATGTTTTTTATGTGAAATGTGGTATCCGATATCATGCGTTAGTGCTGCAAAATCCAACAATTCGCGATCTTGATCAGTTAAATTGTGGAAATCGTGTAAATCATCAAATATTTGCAATGCGATTTTCGAAACTTGAGTAGAATGTTGTTCATGCCAGTTACATTTAACTAATAACTCCTGGATGCTGCGTCTTCTTGTATCCGGATATCTGGATAACAACGAAAGTTCATTTTTTTCACGTTTGATGTATCTCAGAATGATACCTTCACGCATTGCTTGAGTCGAGGTTTTAATCCGTTTAATTCCGGTCGATTTTAACAGATAGTGGACCAATACAACACCTGCAACTATAAAATCTACTCTTTTTGGGTCTAATCCCGGTGTTTCAAGTCGCTTTTTACGATCCAGTTTTAAAAATCGATCACAAAAACTGAAAAAATCATCACTTGTGTATTCAAACTCGTTCAATGTGAGTGATGTGTTCAATTTCTTTTCAGCTGCGATCATGGCTGCAATATTCTGCATGGTACCGGATGTCCCAACCAGAACCGGGACCATGTGATCAGTCAAGGCCTGAATCACATTTTGTAATCGCATTTTATAATGATCTTCGAGCGCTTTTATTTCTTTCTTTGAAACCGGATCAGATTTGATGTAATCGGATGTCATACGTGAAACACCAATCTTTTGACTATCCAGATAATAGAAATTTGATTGATCTGAAATAATGAACTCAGTACTGCCGCCACCGATATCCACAATCAGTGCTTTTTGAGTGCCCAGATTGAGGGAATGTTGAACGGCATGAGCTATCAGTTCGGCTTCTAAAATCCCTGGAATTGCCTGAATCTTAATTCGTACTTCGTCAATAGCACGTTGAATGAATTCACCACCGTTTGGTGCTTCACGAATTGCAGAAGTTGCATACGCGATTATTAAATCGGATCGATAAGAATCGGATAATGTCTTAAACTTTTTTAGGGCATCGATCCCAAGATCCATTGATTCTTTGGTAAGATTATCGCCCACACCATTTTTCCCCAATACGACCAATTCTTTTAGTGCATCAACGGTTTCAAATGTGCCATCAGCATAAATATCGACAATTACGGCGTGGAAAGAGTTAGTCCCTAAATCAATTGCGGTAATTCTTCGTTTATTTACTCCGTTTGATGGAGAATTTTGCATAAAAATGGGGTAAAATTTCTTTATCCTGAACGTCGTTGAATAAGTAGGTGTTAATTTAATGCATTTTAACGATTTTAACTGAACGTATATTCTCAGAAAATAATGGTGCCTAGAAAAGGAAAGCAATATAATTCATGAACCTTACTGCAGCTGATCTACAAAAACTATTTCTTCGCACCATACTTACCGTTTTATTTACTGTAACGGGGTATTCCGCTTTATATTCTCAAATTTCTGATACGCCATTTGATGAAGTTTTTCCCGGTCAGCTCACAGTTAAGTTAGCATCTGATTTTTCCTTTGATCAGCTAAATAAATCCAACGAAAACAGACCTTTTGACAGGTTATTCTCCAGAGAAGCAACTCGAGTCGAAATCGAGAATTTGATGCGAACTTACGGACTCGAAGATATGAGTCAAGTTATGTCGGCGTCGACTTTCAATGAAATTCGTTCAGAGCAATTGCAAAAGAATCCTACTGGCACCGAAGTGACGTTGCCCGATGAT
This sequence comes from Bacteroidota bacterium, assembly GCA_003448835.1. Classification (GTDB taxonomy): domain Bacteria; phylum Bacteroidota; class Rhodothermia; order Balneolales; family HLUCCA01; genus UBA11400. The sequence goes on from DLXM01000020.1 coordinate 2,310, forward strand.
CTGACCAGAACCTATCAAATTCGATATAGCGCTGATGTGGATCCCTATTTTATTGCATCAAAAATCAGTCAGTTACCCGGCGTGGTTTATGCAGAACCGAAGGTAATCATGGAATTAGCATACATACCGAATGACCCTCAATTTAATAATACCGGACAAAGCTATTTTCAGTTTCAAAAATTTATAACTGCATGGGATGTATCGCAATCTTCACGCGACATTATTATTGCAATTGTGGATTCCGGTGTTGATTATACACACCCGGATTTACAAGATAATTTGTGGCGAAATGATGATCCCGGTAGGGCAAGACGTTTGTTCCCGGATATTTTTGATGAAGTGGTGAATGATACTATTGGTTGGAATTTCTGGGCCAGTGGTCCGGCGGGAAATCCGGTTCAAAACTCTGATCCCAAAGGGACCGCCCAATCTCACGGTACCCACGTTGCCGGTATTGCTGCTGCGGTTTCCGATAATGGAATTGGGATTGCCAGCGCTGGATTTAACAGTACATATATGGCGATTCGAGCCGGTGGTACAGCAGAAGAACCCCGGGCAATTGGATTTGGATATGAAGGGATACTTTATGCCGCAATAAACGAAGCCGATATCATTAATTGTAGTTTTGGTTCAGGGTCATACTCCGCTTTTGGCGAGGATGTAGTCGATTTTGCAACTAATTTAGGTTCTTTAGTAGTAGGTGCGGCTGGAAATAGCAATAATGATGAATTGTTTTACCCTGCGGCTTACGAAAATGTACTTTCTGTTGGTTCTGTAGTAAACAACACAGGTGAAAAATCCGGTTTTTCAAGTTATGGTACATTTGTTGATGTAGTAGCAACGGGATCTGTCATTTTAAGTACTGTTTTTAACGGCCAATATTCACTTAATTCGGGGACTTCAATGGCTGCACCTGTAGTTTCCGGACTTGCAGCTTTGGTTAAACACCAATTCCCCGATTGGTCGGCTGAACGAATTCTAGGCCAGATCCGGGGAACTGCAAATAGTAATATTTATACATCGAACGGATCCTACACAGATGAATTAGGTAAAGGATTAATCGATGCACATAAAGCTGTGACGCAACCAGTGGCTTATATCCGGGTGCTAAGTTCACAATATGTGAACGAATCCGGAGAAAAATTAGGGTTGAGTGAACAGGGATTCATGGAATTGGAAATCGTAAATTATGGAGCCCCGGTCCAGGGTCTGGTATATGAAATTTCGAATACAAATCAGACTGCGATCGTAACCAGCACTAATGGGAATATTGGGTCATTGGGTACCGGTGCATCCACGACAATTCGAATACCTCTTCGATTGACGGAGCAAGTGTTGGTTGGGGTAATGCCTACATTCAAAGTGACATTCAGAGATAATCAATCCGGTTATGAAGATTTCAGATTTGTGCAATACGAAGACTTGTTTGTAGGTACACATGATGCCAATAGGGTGCAAGTTAGTGCGACTAGTGTTGGAGCAATTGGTTTCCATAGAACTGTTGATGCTACCGCAGGTGTTGGATTTGTTCCTTTTTATGAAATCAATGGCAATCTAGTAGATGTTGGCAACGTACTCTATGAATCTGGGTTGATTATTGAAACCAACATAGATGAAAATATTCATCTCATGAGTAACGTGCGCGAAACGAGTGTTCCAAGAGCAATCTTTCGACCTAATGAGCTATTCTCTATTCAGGAGTTGCCGAATGGAAATGAAACAGGTTACGCCAATTTCACACCGGATTTGATTCCAGGATTTCCCGGACTTGAAATTGAGATGGAAACGTATGCGTTTACGGATGCCGAGTTAAATAAATCCCTGTTGGTTTATTATACGATAGAAAATAATGATCCGTCGCGTCTGGCTTTGAATGATACATACGTTGGACTTTTCGCTGATTGGGACATTGGTAATTATAGTGATAACAACGTGTTCTATCGAGAAGCTGATAGTTTACTTATCGTTAACGCTCCGAATTCGCCATACCCTTATGTTACGATCGGACATTTGGGTGGAATATCCAGTGCGTTTGCAATAAATAACGCGTATTCAGGTGAAGTTGATAGCCTGAATTTTGGTATCTATTATTCCGCAGGAAGTACAGAAAATATTGGATTTACTGATCAGTACAAGTCGTGGTCCCTTAAAGCGGGCTTAGGGAAGACTCAACAAATTGGAACCGATGTTTCCATGGTGTCAGCAAGTGGTCCATTTACTATCAAATATGGACAAAAAATTCAAATTGGATTTGTCTATGCATTTGGTGAAACCATTGAAGCTTTGACAGCGCAGGTTAGGGCGGCTCGTGAACGAAATGTAATGACCTCAACTCCCAATTATAATCAACCACGAGTTCCGGTATTTATTCCTGAAGAGCTGGCCGTTGCCGGAAATTATCCGAATCCATTTAACTCGATGACAAATATTCTGATCGACTTAGATCGTCCCGGTCGCGCAATTGTTGAGTTATATGATATATTGGGACGTAAGGTCGGCACTATTTTGGATGCCAATCTTAACAATAGAAGATATGATATCCCGTTCGACGCTACTGCATTATCCAGTGGTGTTTACGTAGTTGTGCTCCGTACTGAACGAGGCATTAGTACCCACAAAATAACACTCGCGAAATAGAAGTTCGTTTATTTACCGAGTCTCTGATTCCGTCTTTCTTCAGCTTCTTCGTATCGTTTTTTCTCGAAGTCTGTTTCGGGCAAAATTTGTGGAACCGGAACGGGTTTTCCATCAGCATCTACAGCAACAAAAGTGTAATAGGATGTAGTACAAAGCCGTCTTGTTGCTGTCCGTAGATTTTCGGCCCAAACCTGCATAGCAATCTCCATCGACGATTTAAATGCCCGGGTTACTTCCCCTTCAATTACCACTACTTCGCCCAGTTTAATGGCTTGTCGAAACTCTACACTATCAACTGATACCGTGACCACATTTCGGTTGCAATGTCGCTGTGCAGAAATGGCAGAACAAACATCCATCCAATGAAGTAGTTTGCCACCCATAAGGTTGCCC
>DLXM01000146.1 GCA_003448835.1 Bacteroidota bacterium
TTCAAAGATTAACGATGGGACAATGACCAACGGTTTGACACCTGCCGATAATCGGATAAAAGAGATAACCGATGGAACAGGGGATGTCAAAATTGGATTAGACGCGGCGTTGTGTGATAGGACGAATTCTGATGAGGCATGGTCTCAAAAATTCATCGATAACATCAAGAAAAAGCCCGTTTACACGGTCGGGGAGTCCACTGCAGATGCACTGGAACCATACGGCATACTGGCCCGATTTCCAGATGATTATAATGCCACCACCTTATCAAAAATGATGTTGATGGATGGTGTTCATACCCGAATTATCCATTTTTGTGGCGATGTGCGTCGACGGGAACTTGGGATGGCTATGAAAGACGCCGGAATTGAGGTCTACGAAGTGATTGTTTATAAGAAACAGGAAGTAAACGATTCAGGTTTTGTGAATTCTACACCCTTCGATGGAGTTGTATTTTATAGTCCAAGTGCCGTTCACGCATTTTTCGGACAACATCTTAATGAAAATTATCAAGGCAAATGGTTTGCAATCGGACAAACTACAGCAGCCGCACTTCGTGAGTTGGGAATTGAGCCCTTGGTCCCTCGTGCCCCTACATCAGAATTAATGATCGAGTTTATTGCAAAACATTTTAAAACAGTTAATTAGAAAATCATGCAAAACGATTTGTTATTAAAAGCACTCAGAGGCGAAAAAGTAGACCGTCCACCAGTATGGATGATGCGTCAGGCAGGACGTTATTTACCCGAATATCAGGTTCTCCGGAAAAAATATTCCTTTTTTGAGCGTGTGGAGACTCCCGAACTGGCCGCTGAAATAACACTCCAGCCGATTGATCGATTCGGACCCGACGCAGCTATCATTTTCTCCGATATATTGGTCATTCCACAAGCACTTGGATTCGAAGTGACCATGAACGAAGGCGAAGGTCCCCGTTTACCGAATCCGGTTAGAACCGCCGATCAAGCCTTCGCTGTTCAAATCCCGGATGTCGTACATCACTTGCATTATGTAATGGAGGCGATCCGCATTACTCGCGAAAGACTTGCCGGCCGGGCAACAATGATTGGTTTTGCAGGTGCTCCATGGACCATTTTATGTTATATGGTAGAAGGAAAAGGATCCAAAGATTTTTCCAGGGTTAAACAATTTTGTTATACCGAACCGGAAGCAGCCCGACATTTACTTGATGTTATCACAAAAACAACCATCACTTATTTGAAAGCTCAAATATCCGCCGGCGCTCAAACCGTCCAAGTATTTGACTCATGGGCCGGGCTCCTGGGTCCTGAGGATTTTTCAGAATGGGCATTCCCATACTTAAAAGAAATCAGTGATGCGATCACAGAAGCGCCGGTTATTTTGTATCCAAAAGGTAGCTGGTATGCACTTGAAAGATTATCTATCAAGACCACTGCCGCAGCGATCGGAATCGACTGGACTGTGTCACCTGAATATGCACGAAATGCGACTCGAAACGAAATAACATTGCAGGGTAACTTTGATCCAAGCAAATTGATGCTGCCACCAAATGAAATAAAATCAGGCGTTAAACGTATGATTGACCGATTTGGAACTCAACGATATATCGTTAATTTGGGTCACGGAATCCTACCGAATATTCCGGTTGACAACGCCAGGGCGTTTATTGATGCCGTGAAAGAATACAGGTAGTCATGAGTTAACTAATACCTTTAACACGTTAATATCAAATACAGGAAAAATGATGATGATCACTTTAGGGTTCGTATTAATAATGTCTAAAAGAATTTCTTTCATGTATCTAGAGCTAAATTAAGCATGTTTAAATCCTTAGTTCATTATGAAAAATAGATTCATTGATTTTATTCATTCACTACAGGACCAAATCTGTTTAGAGTTGGAAAATCAAGACGGCGAATCCCGTTTTCTGGAAGATTCATGGAAACGTGAGGGCGGTGGGGGTGGACGCACTCGGGTGATTTCCAATGGTCGTGTATTTGAAAAAGGTGGAGTGAATACATCGGTTGTTCATGGGGTGCTTCCGGAATTAATTCGTGAACGCTTCAATGTTGAACAAGGATGGTTTTTAGCAGCTGGAATTTCATTAGTGTTACATCCAAAGAGTCCCCTGATTCCCACAGTTCATGCCAACTACCGATATTTTGAGTTGTATGACAAAGAGGGTGGCGAAAAACGGGATAGCTGGTTTGGTGGGGGTGCGGATTTAACACCCTACTATTTGGATGATGATGATGCCCGGCATTTTCACATACAACATAAACACGCGTGTGACGCCATCCATCCATCATTATATCCGATATTTAAAAAGGATTGTGATAACTATTTTCACAACTCTCACAGGGGGGAATCTCGGGGAATTGGTGGCATTTTTTATGATTATATGAGACCTGATGACGGTATCGCTGAAAAAAAAAGTGCTTCATCAACCAAAGAGGGTAATCAATCGACCAAAATGGGTGAAATTTCGAGCAGTAACCAAGAAACAAACGAAGGTCCATCCCATAAATCTCATAAGAGTGAGGGAAAAAATCCATTATCTAACTCGAAAGATTCGCCTGAATTTGGGAATTCTGCTAAAATGATGGATGTAAAACCCCAGTTGTCAGGTGAGCAGTTGTTACAACTTGCCAAAAATAACGGACAAGCCTTTATAGATGCTTACATTCCGATTGTACAGAAGAATAAACAAGCTATCTGGATCGATGAACAGCGATACTGGCAGGAAATCCGTCGTGGCAGATATGTTGAATTTAATCTCATTCACGATCGGGGGACACTTTTTGGTCTCAGAACAGATGGTCGAGTTGAGAGTATATTAATGAGTTTGCCGCCGCGTGTCCGTTGGGATTATGATTTTCAAATCGCAGATGGATCACCGGAATCAGCATTAATTTCGGTCTTAAAACAACCCAAATCCTGGATTACTTGATTGATGAAACCACTTCCAAATATCATAAATCCTACAGATCTCGAAGTCATTCCGATTGAAAGATCAGACACGATTCCGTCGGATTGGTATCATGATCCACAGATGTTGTTGATCGAAAACGCCGCAGTTTTTTCAAAAGAATGGCAACTGGTTGGACATGTGAATCAACTTCGTGAACCGGGAAGTTCAATTTGTGTTACAATCGCTGATAATCCAGTTATTGTCATTCACGACGGATCATCAACCCACGAGAGTACGGGAATACCCGTGGGAACGGACGGTCCAGACGGATCATCAACCCATGAAAATACGGTAACCCACGAGGAAACGGATGGCCGAGACGAAACCGCAAACCATGAGAGTACGGTAAACCACGAGGGAGCGGATGTCCGAGACGAACCAGTAAACCATGATGGAGTAGCTGACAGAGATCGAACAAGGCCAGCCGAATCTGATTTTTCACATATACGCGCATTCTATAACGTCTGCAAACATCGAGGTGGTCCGCTTGCTGTTAA
>DLXM01000175.1 GCA_003448835.1 Bacteroidota bacterium
CATAGAGTTACAACTCAATCACTTGCAGATCATCTGAAAGTGAAACCTGCTTCAGTTACAGGGATGATCAAAAAACTTGCTGATGTGAATCTGATCATCTATGAACGCTATAAAGGGGTCCAGCTCACAGAATCCGGCGAAAAAGTTGCGATCGAAGTGTTAAGACATCACCGACTTATTGAAATGTATCTGGCTGAAGTATTAGGATATTCCTGGGATGAAATTCATGATGAAGCCGAACGTCTTGAACATCACATCAGTGAAAAATTTGAACAACGTATCGCTGAAAAACTGGGACACCCAACCCATGATCCGCATGGTGACCCAATTCCGGATGTGAACTTAAAATTCCCTGAAGGACCTTGTTTAGTTGTTCTTACTGAGTTAAAAGCCGGTCAAAAGGGACAAATAAAACGGGTTCGTACTCAAGATAGTGACGCGCTCAATTTGTTGACCAAGTTAGATTTAGTGATTGGTAACACTGTAGAAACAATCGAAAAAATTAAAGATGGGGTACGGGTTGTTCTTAATGGAGAGCGATTATTGGTTCCCATCTCATTGGCTCGTCAAATCATGATCGAGAAAAGTTGACATAAAAAAAGGAGAATAAGTTGCCTTATCCTCCTTCAAATCTTGCAAATCGTTGAATACTGCTATCGCTTAAGCGCCTAATAAAGCTTTCATTGTTTCACCCATTACTGCAGGACTCTCACAAACTGTGATTCCAGCCGCAGCTAATGCTTTCATTTTCTCTTCCGCAGTACCTTTTCCTCCTGATACAATTGCTCCAGCATGACCCATACGGCGACCCGGAGGTGCAGTTTGTCCGGCAATAAATGCTACTACAGGTTTTTTAACGTATGCCTTGATGTACTCAGCAGCTTCTTCTTCAGCTGTTCCACCAATTTCACCGATCAACATAATTGCTTCAGTTGCAGGATCTTCGTTAAGAAGTTTAACTGCATCAATGTGCGTAGTACCAATTACCGGATCTCCACCAATACCAATAGCAGTAGTTTGACCAAGTCCGGCTTTTGTCAACTGATCTACAGCTTCGTAGGTCAACGTACCGGAACGTGAAATCAATCCGATTGGGCCTTGTGAAAAAATATTTCCTGGCATGATACCAACTTTTGCCTCGCCGGGAGTAATGACACCCGGGCAATTTGGTCCAACGAGGATCGCGCCCTGACGTCGTACAATATCTTTAGCCACAATCATATCTTTGACAGGAATTCCCTCAGTAATACAGATGATTACTTTGATTCCGGAAAGTGCTGCTTCAATGATTGCATCACCTGCGAAAGCCGGAGGTACAAAAATTACAGAGGTATTTGCACCACCTTTAGTTACTGAATCTGAAACTGTATCAAAAACCGGTCGATCCAAATGGATTGAACCACCTTTACCTGGTGTAACTCCACCGATCACGTTTGTTCCGTATTCAATCATCTGTTCTGCATGGAAGCTACCTTCCTTGCCAGTAAATCCTTGAACTACCAATCTGGTATTTTTACCTACTAAAACGCTCATGCGGGAATCCTTAAAATTATGATGGGTGGTTTGTAATTTTATAAATAATAAGGCCTGAATATACCCACGTAAAGCGACATTTGAAAGTAAAATCATGTACCGGAGTGGAATCGGGTTAAAGATTAATTGAGTTGTGTTCTATAAAGTATTTTTGTTCAATCGCCAACTGATTATCTTAACCCATATGATTCCAGATCACATCAAAGAACAGGTAAAATCGACGGCAGATATTGTTGAAGTTGTATCCGATCACGTCAAATTAAAGCGGTCGGGTAATGGCTTTACAGGATTATGCCCATTTCATAATGAAAAATCGCCGTCTTTTCATGTTTCGCCACATTTAGGAATTTATAAATGTTTTGGTTGCGGCGAGTCAGGTGATGTATTCAGTTTTGTAATGAAAATGGATGGCGTCAGTTTTATTGATGCAATACGTCAACTCGGTCAACGGTTCGATGTAGATGTCCCTGAGGAAGAAAGGCCGGAACAGGATGAGCAGTACAAGCTCAAAGAAGGAATATTTCATGCATTGGCATTTGCAGGGAAGTATTTTCATAATCAGTTAATGAAATCACCCCAGGGTCAGCAGGCTTTGTCGTACCTGGAAGAACGCGGCATGTTACGGGGGACCATCAGATCTTACGGACTCGGGTATGCACCGGATCGTTTTGACGGGTTGATTAACGCCGCCAAAGAAGCCAGCATCAATGAAGAATATCTGCATGAAGCCGGATTGATTAAATATTCCAGAAACGGGGAATCAGCTTTTGATGCATTCAGGCATAGGCTCATGTTTCCAATATTTAATGCAGCTGGGCGGGTCATTGGTTTCGGGGGGAGAGTACTGGCCGGAGCGGACGGCAAAACACCTAAAAATGTTGCCAAGTATATAAACACTTCACAAACTAAAGTGTATAACAAAAGTGAAGTTTTATATGGAATTCATGCCGCTAAAAATGAAATTCGTAAACACAGTGAAGTCATCTTAGTAGAAGGATATACGGATGTTCTATCGATGCATCAGGCTGAAGTAAAAAATGTGGTTGCGACAAGTGGCACTGCATTAACAACTGAACAACTCAAGATTCTACATCGATATACTGAGAATTTATTGATGATTTATGATGCAGATCAGGCCGGACAAAATGCTATGTCCCGAGGAGTAGAACTTGCTTTATCAGAAGGACTTAACGTGCGTCTGTTAAAACTTCCTGAAGGTGAAGATCCGGATTCTTTCATCCAGAAACAGAAAAAACAGGGGTTCCTGGAATTCAAGGATGCTCATGCTTTAGATTTTGTTTCTTTTTCGATAAAAAAAGCTCGTGATGCTAAACAATGGGAAGATCCAATCCATAAAAAAAATACGGTTGCAACCATTTTATCATCGATAGCCCGAATCCCGGATGAAATTACTCGTGAAACTTATATTCAACGATTATCAGAATTAGCAAACCTTGGAACCCGTGCACTTTTTGAAGAATTAAATGTCCAGTTGATGTCGCACGCCCGAGATGTAGAACGAAATCGTAAGGCTGATCAACGAACGGATCTTCGAAATTATCAGCAGTCTCAATCGCAAAAAGATCAGAACAAAGTCGATGTAAAAAAAGAATCCGGGCAAAATTCACGATCAGCTAAATCCGATGAATCTGAAATATCAACTCAAAGTTTTCAAGACGGTCCGCCCGAATATTTCAAAGATGATGCTTATCCATCCGGGAATTGGCCGGAAGATGATTCTTTCAGAGGTAATGGGAATCATGATGATTCGTTTCAGAGCTTCCAAAATGCTAAAAAGAACGAAACAGTTAAATCTAAACCATCATTCGATACAAAAAAACGCCCTGCCTATGAGCGTGGACTACTTCGCCTGATGCTTCATCATATGCATCCTATGGTTGAATACATCGGTTCCCAATGCAACGAAGAACATTTTGAGGATGCTGATTACCGATTATTATTCGCGGATTTAATTCACAGATATCACGAAGGTGACCCAATTTCAGTTTCAGTGTATATGGAACGGGAAGAACCATATCCGGCTTTGGTTGGCGAGATCGTATTTGATCGTTATAGTACCAGTGATCGGGTAAAAGAGAAGCTAGGCAAAAAAATTGATCGCGATGGAAATCCATATCGCACAGCAAAAGGAGAGTTGCGATCATTAAAAATCCATTACCTGGACCGTGTTAAGACACAGCTTCAAAATGAATATTCGACCGCTAAATCTCAAAAAGATAAAAAAGATTGGCAGGAAAAATTATTGGAGGTATCCAGGTTAAGGTTGCAATTTGAAACTCAAAACCTGGACGACTTGTTTCCGAATCCCGAAGATATTTAGCAATTGATTTCGAAATTGGTATTTTTCATCACAATCATCTACATATTTAAAAACTACATGTATTCTAAAGAACTCGAAATTGCAATTTTAGCAGCTCAAAATGCTGCAGAAATTATTGAATCATACACGAAGCAATCCAGAGACCAAAAATTTGAACTTAAAGGTACCCATGATTTGGTTACCAAAGCAGATGTAGAATCCGAAAAAGTTATTAAAAAAACGATTGCGGATGTTTTTCCATCTGATATTTTCCTTGCCGAAGAGTCACATGGTGGTGAATCATTGACATCCGGCAGAACCTGGATTATAGATCCCATTGATGGAACCACTAACTTTGCGCATGGTGTGCCTTTCTATGCTGTTTCAATTGCTCTGTATGAGGATTTTGAGCCGGTAGTAGCTGTAATCCTTGGACTGCCTATGAATGAGCTGTTTACGGCCATGAAGGGGCAGGGCGCTTTCTTGAATGGGGTGCAAATTCAGGTAACTAATAATGCCAATCCAAAATCATCGTTAATTGGGACCGGATTTCCGTATCGTGATTTGTCGGTACTGGACGATTATCTGAAAGTTTTTGAAGTATTAATGCACGAAACCCATGGAGTTCGTCGACCCGGATCGGCATCCTACGACATGGCTTATGTTGCCTGTGGACGCTATGATGGATTTTACGAATATGCTTTGGCACCCTGGGATGTTGCAGCCGGAGCCTTGTTGATTCGCGAGGCGGGTGGTGTTGTGACAGATTGGACAGGAAATGAAGACTGGCTATTTGGCAAACGAATTATCGCAGGAAATCCGGGTATTCATTCGTACTTAAATGCAGTTATTCGAAGTGAAATCTCATCAGAATTACTTAAAATTTGATAGATCAAGTCGGAATTGTTTTAGTTTTATTGTCATTTGTAAACATAAATAAAAAAATCATAACCCATTGTACTGTAGTATGTTAATTCACGTACAATCGTAAACTTTATTAGATGGATAGATCACCTTTTAGTCGTTATGTGATTGCGGTAATAACGATCGTATTTTTAATTGGAATTATTGCTTACCGTCAATACCAACTTTCACAGAATTTTGAAATGATTGGTGTGGTTGAGGGATTTTATGGCACACCATGGACCCATGATGAACGCCTGGATGTTATTCGTTTTATGGGTGATGTAGGTATGAATGTCTATTTTTATGCCCCGAAAGATGACCCGTTTCATCGTCAACGATGGCGTGAACATTACGCTGATGAATATTTACAACGATTTCAGGAATTGATTCGTGTAGCCGAAGAATCCAATGTACAATTGTACTATGCGATATCCCCTGGACTATCCATGAAATACTCAGATGAGGCTGATTATCAGGCATTATTGGAGAAATTAAACTCTCTTTCAGTGCTGGGTGTATCTAACTTTGCCCTTTTTCTGGACGATGTCCCTGAATCACTTCAACACCCAGAGGACAAAGAAAAATTTGCAACGCTTGCGGATGCACATATTCAGGTAATAAACCGATTGAACAGTGATTTGCAGGAAAATGGTTCCAGTTTAATCGTGTGTCCAACTACCTATACTGATGCATGGGGGAGTCGGGAGTACATTATTAAACTCGGTTCTGAAATCCCATCCGATATCCCGCTATTCTGGACTGGTCGAGATGTAGCTATATCAGAAATTACTGATGAAGACGCCCAGAATTGGGGTGAACTAATGTCCCGTAAACCATTGATATGGGATAATTTCCCAGTGAACGACTTTGAACAATGGCGTCCAATATTAGGCCCGGTATCCGGACGATCATCATCGTTATCTAATTTTACACATGGTATCATCGCGAATCCGATGGATAAGCCATACTTATCGATGATTTCATTATACACCGTCGCTGCTTATGGTCGAAACCCACAAAATTATGATCCTGATGATGCTTGGTTTGATGCATTGGTTCATCTTGCCGGAGCCGAAGCTGCCAGAACATTAAGACCATTGGTAATCCTGTTTTCAGACTACGGCTGGACCGACAATGTTTTCACCCCGATTTATACTCCAGGGAAATCATTTAACGTCAATGAAGTGAGAGATGCATTAACTGTTTTCGAAACTGCTATGGACTCATTAAAGTCCCAAACACATTCTGAAAATGAATACATCCAAAATATAATTCCGGAATTAGAGCCATTTGCCACAAAGATTAGATCCGATTATGATGCTATGATTTCGGATTCTTACTACAGTATAGATCCTGAGGGATTTCTCAATTATCAGGCAGAACGCGAATCAATAATAGCAACACCATTCACAGTACAATTGGATGGAAACCTGAATGAATGGAATGACAATGAATTCAAATTCCTGAATTCATCCAGAACAGATGACCTTAATCGAGTCTCTGCAGGATTTCGATATCAGGATGATACTTTATTCCTGGGAATTAAAGTAAAGACAAACTATTTCAATGATGGTACAGCGGGAGTGTGGTCTAATGGAGATCAGGTACTCTTGGCTTTGGAGTATTCTTCTGAAAGAACCGGAACCTGGATTCAGCCTTCCGATCTGTTAATTCAGATTCGTCCGCCCTCAGATTCCGGAGAAATAACCTCACAATTTGGAAGTTTTTATCTCACTGAATTTTCTCAACGGGGGATATCAGATATAACGATGAGAACAGTATCCAGCTTTTTTGAACACTTTGTAGGTGAACCACACGAATCATTGCAAGATATCGTAAGTAATGTCAACATAGCCGGAAGACGCGTTTCTGATGGATATCACCTTGAAATAAGGATTCCGGTTGGATCATTAAATGACATCAATTTGAATATTTCAGTGAATGACTTTCAAAGTACTTTGAATGGGAACATCATGACCAATTTTATCCTTTCAAGACGACCATATATTGGAAATATTAACACATATCCCGAAATTATTTTTCGTTGACCTTAACCTCAAATCGGAGCTTGATTATGGACAGTCATCAACCCCTTACCAGTAATCGTCTTGTGTCGTTGGATGCCTTCAGAGGTATAACAATTCTGGGCATGATCATGGTTAACAATCCGGGAACCTGGTCGGAAATGTATGGACCATTGCGCCATGCAGAATGGCATGGATGGACTCCAACCGACCTGATATTTCCTTTTTTTCTATTTATTGTTGGTGTTGCGATAGTTTATGCCAATGCGGGTAAGCTATTAAAAGGTATATCAAAATCTGAGTTGATAAAGTCAGCCGGGAAACGGTCTTTGATTTTGTTTGGACTTGGTCTCTTTATGGCTGCTTATCCGATTTTTACTTTTGATCCGGAATTTGGATTTCGAGCTGGGTTGGATAAACTAAGAATTATGGGTGTATTGCAACGTATTGCAGTTTGCTACTTTGCAGCTACGGTGATATTTCTATACTTCAAACCTAAAGCGATATATTTATGGCTATTTAGCTTGGTAGTAGTTTACTGGTTGGCTATGACTTTTATACCGGTTCCAGGTCATGGGGCAGGTCTTTTCGACGATAAAATTAACAATCTAGCAGCTTTCATCGACAGAGTGGTACTTGGAGAACACATGTGGGTGGGTACAGGCCGTCAATGGGATCCTGAAGGCTTTCTGAGTACATTTCCTGCTATTTCAACTACATTAATTGGTGTGTGGGCCGGGCTTATCCTCAGAAACAAAGAATATGATCAGACCAGAAAGGTTGCCGAATTGATGGTATTTGGCTCGTTACTAATTATTCTTGGGTATGTTTGGGACTGGCATTTTCCGATTAACAAAGGGATTTGGTCCAGTTCATATGCAGTTTTCACCGGTGGACAGGGAATGGTAGGACTCGCACTTTGTTATTGGTTTGTTGATGTTAAGGGATACAAATCTTGGACGCAGCCATTTGTCGTTTACGGCGTGAATGCCATTACCGTATTTGTAATGAGCGGACTTATAGCCCGTACATTAGGTATTTTTCAAGTTGGGGATGTTAGTGTACAGCGCTGGATATTTTTGACATTTTTTGATAGTTGGTTATCTACCATAAATGCTTCATTTGCCTACAGTTTGGTGTGGGTATTTGCCTGGTACCTGATCTTACTCGTGATGTATCGCAAAAACATAATACTAAAGGTATAATTAGCGCTTTTGCTTATGATCTAAAAATATGTCGAGTGATTTGAGTGCAATCGGTCCACCGTAGTACTTAAATCCTTCGCCATATTTTACTCCGATTTGATGTCCAAAATGACGTGCTCTGGCTCTTAAATTTTCGAAGAAAGCTGATGAACTTATATACGTTTCCGGTTCTTCACCGGGATTCGTAATATTGAACTGAGATCCAAATGCCAGGATTGCTTTATCTTTGATGTCTATTGTATCGCTGATATCAAAAACTACATCCGGTTCAAAAGTTCTGTCCTGCATATAATGAAAAATATGATGGGGTCTCCAGGGTTCTTGCTGCTCTCCATCCGGATAAAATGTCTGAATTTTTATCAGTCCGCTATAAAAAAGAGCATCCAGACTCAGTTTTGCGGCATTCCCATGATCCGGGTGACGATCGTCAGGTGCATTTATAAAAACTACATCCGGTCGATACATTCTAACAGCCTGAATTATGGCTTCCCGATGGCTAAGAGAATTCTCCAGATTGCAATCCGGTAATCCGAGATTATCTCTGACCGTTAATCCAATTATATCCGCCGCAGCGTTGGCTTCCATGAGTCTTAAATCCGGGGTGCCACGGGATCCCATTTCACCTTGAGTCAGATCAACTACACCCACTTTTAGTCCCTGTTTTACCAAAGTACTGAGGGTTCCGGAACAACTAAGTTCGGTATCATCAGGGTGTGCGGCTAGTGCTAATACGTCTAATTTGATGCTCATAGATTACAAAACGTGAGTGGCTTTATTAATTTCAAAATATAAATGGCTCAACAATCAACTCATAATCGGATTAAAATTCAAGTTTAAAATCAGTTAAGCCATCGATGTATTCTTCATACGGTTGACAATAAATTCGAGTTTTTCAAGTGTATAAGCGATGTCGTCTTCCGTGTTTTGTTTACCAATGCTAAAGCGCAAGCTGGATTTCGCGGTTGGGGTAACCATTCCGAGTGCCATTAGCACATGTGAAGCTTCCACAGTACCTGAGCTACAAGCCGACCCATTTGAGCAACAAATACCCTCAATATCAAGATTTAATAGTAGCATTTCACCATCAAGTGAGCGATCCCCATCCAACGGGAATGAACAATTAACGATGTTATACAGTCCATTTTCAACATCGCCATTAAATGAAACGATATCAGCGAATTTTTCACGTAAACCTGATACCAGCATGGATTTCAAATTGGAAATATGCTTTTTATTCGCATCCATTTCGGTAATTGATAATTCCATTGCTTTAGCGAGTCCGATTATTCCGGGGACATTCAATGTGCCACCTCTTCGACGTCGTTCTTGTGAGCCGCCTTCCATCCATGGCGACCAAGTGGATCCATTTCGCACATAAAGTATCCCAACGCCTTTTGGTCCATAAATTTTATGTCCACTGATGCTTAAAAAATCTACACCCAGATCATCAACATGTACCGGGATTTTTCCGGTAGTCTGAACAGTATCTGAATGAAACAAAATCCCTTTATTTCTACATACTTTTGATATTTCAGCGATAGGATTGATAGAGCTGATTTCATTGTTTCCATGCATTAAAGTAACTAATGCAGTTTCATCAGTAATCGCCAAATCTACTTGTTGAGCAGTCACAAATCCGAGAGGTTTGACATCCAGATATGAAGCTTTAATCCCATCTTTGTAAGCATGTTGAATTGGATGCAAAACTGCATGATGTTCAACCCGGGAAGTAATTACATGTTTTTTCCCGGTTGCTTTTAGTACACCCTTGATTGCTGCATTATTACTTTCAGTACCACCACTGGTAAAAATAATTTCAGATGGTTGTGCTCCGATTAACTTTGCAATCATTTCCCGAGCATCTTCAACAGCAACATTCGCCCTGCGCCCCATTCCGTGTGGTGAATTTGCATTCCCGTATACATCCGTGTAATAAGGTATCATTGCTTCAAGCACCCTTGGATCTACGGGTGTGGTTGCAGCGTTATCGAGATAAATTGATCGTGGCATCGTAAAGTATATTTATTGACATTCCCTAAATTATCGCACAAAGATAAAGAATTCTGTACCCGAAATCCGCTTAAAATGGTATATTTAAGGACTTGTAACTATTATATTAAATGAAATTATTATGGCGAAATTAACTATACGTGATCTGGATGTAAAGGGTAAAAAAGTATTGATGAGGGTCGATTTTAACGTCCCTGTTGAAAATGGAATTATTACTGACGACAATAGAATAGTCGAAGCATTGCCAAGTATTAATTATGTTATCGAAAATGGTGGAATGGTTATTTTGATGAGTCACTTTGGTCGTCCAAAAAGCTCAGATGATAAAGAATTTAGTCTTAAAATTGTTGCTGACTACCTGGCTGGCCTTGTCAAAACGAAAGTTCATTTTGCTGAAGATTGTATTGGGGATGCTGCTACAAAAGTGATCGCAGGTGCAAAATCAGGAGAAATAGTCTTGCTTGAGAATGTCCGGTTTCACAAAGGCGAAACAAAAAATGACCCCGAATTTTCAAAATCACTCGCTTCTTTGGGCGATGTATTTATAAATGACGCTTTCGGAAGCAGTCACAGAGCTCACAGTTCCGTTGCCGGAATAACAGATTTTGTTCAACCAGCTGCTGCAGGATTTCTTTTGGAAAAAGAAATTCGATATCTAAGCGAGAGTGTAAATAATCCCAAACGACCATTTGTAGCTGTACTTGGTGGAGCGAAAGTTTCCGATAAAATTCCTGTTATCGAAAACTTACTCAATAAGGTGGATACAATCATCGTAGGAGGTGGGATGACTTATACCT
>DLXM01000276.1 GCA_003448835.1 Bacteroidota bacterium
TTTGTGGAATACACTCTTAATGAACCCTTCGTTAAATTTAGAGACTCCTTCATTTTCAATCTTTTCAATTGCTTTATAGCGTTTTTCTTTTGCTTCAACCGTGTCAGCATTACACTGGGTATCACATAATATCAATGCTTCAAAGCGATCCGGGAATCGATTCAGTACATTCAATGCAATATATCCGCCCATTGATAATCCACAGATAATGGCTTTTTCGATACTTAATTTGTCCATCAACGCGATTAAATCATCACCAAACTGGTCCATACTAAGTGGGGACTCCTCGTCCGCTGACTTTCCAAATCCCCTGATATCGATAGCAATTAATCGATAACTTGATTTCAAAAATTCAAGCTGCTCCTGCCACATCGTTTTATCAAAAGGAAATCCGTGCAAAAAAATTACCGGAACCCGACCTTCTCCAACGTCATCATACGATAATTGAAAGTCATTAATTGGGATTGTTAAATCGTAACCTATCATCTCTGTATTCATAGTTATCCTTTTTTAAATTGATGCTCATTAGCGCCTGCATGGTTTCAGGACTTTTCAGCATCTTTAATCAAGGATGCCGTTTTATATATCTTAAACGGCTGAATTCCAGTATCTGTTGCTCATTGTGTGATTATTGGAAGGATCTTGCAGGTTTATGCTAATTTGAACCTTGGATCAGACATCCAAGGTCTCTTAAGTATTTATCGTCCCATCCAATAGCTCAATTTCACGAGGAAGATATTCGTGGGTTTGGATTTGAAGAGGGCACTCATGTCACGGCCCATATCGAAGTTGCCGTCGGACACGTAATCACTGCGCTGTTGCTGCCACACTAAAAACAGGGTCGATCCCGGCATATATTCCCATCTGAAGACCGCATTGCCCTGAACAGATCTGAAATTGAAGTCGGGTTTGCCAAAGCTGAACGGATTTTGTCCGCCGGATCCATCCGGATCTATGGTAATCATTCCGTTGGACTCGCTTACTGTGCCCATATCTTGTCCATAAACGCTGTAATCATACGTGCTTGGCGTGGACAACTCTTTGAAGTTTGAGTAGCGTCCAGATGAAATATACGGACGTATAAAGGTTTGCAAGGTCATGGTGGGAGAGAAGGTCCAGTCTAATCGGATACTTGCGGATAATACGTTCTGGTCGATTTCACCAAATACATAACGTCTTCCATAGGTGTGCGTAGCCTCGGCATCAGATACAGTCGTGACGTATTGATACATGTTTTTTCCGATGAACAGATTCGGATTCACACTGATTTGAAAATAACTGGTGGGTTGCACACTGAATCCACCCCAAAATTCGATGCCGCTTCCTCCCTCGGTATCGGTTCGCAAGAAGGTTCCCATATTGTAGGATATCTTTTTATTCGGATTTGAATTGATATTCGCGTTTCCACTGACATTTTGAGGCATTCTGACCAATGGTCCACCACGGGTCTGTCGGTCTGACATAACTTCAGGACGAAGCATAAATTCACTATTGATTCGCCATTGGTTATTGAATCTCATCGAGGTCCCCAAATTATACCAGTAGGTAATTTTGTCGGCATCAAAATTCCAACTTTGTCCTGTAAATACCCAGGATTCGTAATAATTTAGGTATTTGGGTTTGTTTTCACGGTACACAATACCTCCGTTTATCGCCCGATAATCCGCNNGTCAATGATCCCAACCAATGGTCATTTCCACCACGTTTATGAATCGAAAATTCACCGGCATAACCATTTAACGAAGTTTTGTTGGCATCCAGAGTCAAATTATCGGAGTCCACCCGATGGTAATATCGCACCGGACTGAGCTGCGCTCTGGAAATTGCATCCGCAGAGCCATTAATGTTGGTGAAGGATGCCGTACCGCTGGCAATCCATGCGCGATTTCCGAAATTATGTTCGTAATCGAATCCACCTAAATAAGCCGATGATCGCAGGAATTGCTCAAAATAGGTATCGTTGATTTGCCGATTTACTGCGCTTCCAAAAGCACCGACGTAGGTGTTACCTTCGTTGAAATCCTTCTTTGCACGCATCACCAGATAATTGGTAGCTGGTTCCACCGAAAATCGATCTTCGTTACCGTTTGAAATCTGATAATCGGCATGTTCTTCGAGTGTATATGCGTTCAGAAGACCTAATGACCATCCGGATTTCGTTTTTCCGCTGAGTTTGGCAGCAGTTGCGATGGTGGTGTAATCAGGGCGATCTACATATTCAGCCTGAATGCCTGCCGCATTTGCATGACCTTGTGGAGTACGTCCAATTCGTCGGGAATAGAACGTGAGTGGATTTCCCATGGTGCTAAATGTGCTTGTGCGACCAAACTGAAAAATATCGGAACCTTCCAGGAAGAACGGTCGGCGTTCGTCGAAAAAGTTTTCGTTGGCAGAGAGATTGATGACGGTCGGATCCGCTTCGACTTGTCCGAAGTCCGGATTGACGGTAGCTGTCAATGTCAAATCAGAGGTGATTCCGTATTTGATGTCTCCACCGATGTTTCCGTTAAAATGATTGTCGTTGAAATATGGATTTCCGTTGCCCGGATTCGGAGCGCGGAGCAAACTGGCAGCTGTATAAGGGGCGATTTCGAGTCGGCGAGGTTCGGTCAGGTTTGAAATGCCTTGCAATCTGCCAAAACGCGATACCAGGGACTCATCCACTCGCGGAGTTGGCGACCAGAATGCGATTTCACCGTTTCGTGCAATTCGTCGCTGGAAATTCACGCCCCAGTCCATTGCTGCTTCTTTGGAGCTAAATCGAAGTTGAGAGAATGGAATTCGAAACTCGGCAGACCATCCATTTTCGTGCATGTGGGTTTTTGCTTGCCAGACGGCATCCCATAATTCATCTTCGTTGCGATCGTCGTAATAGAGGATGTCCTTTTGTACGCCTCGCGGATTTACGGCGAAACTGAAGGCGGTTCGTTTATCATTGTAACTGTCAAAACTCACATATACCCAATCGCTGGCCTGGGTTCCATCACGGCGAAAAAGGGGCGCGAGGATGGAGTCCGGAGCAGAATCGTACGCCATGAATCCGACGTAAATGGCTTCATCGGTGTATAGGAGTCGGACTTCGGTGCGTTCTGTGGCTGGTTGCGTGTCGTTTGGATAACGCTGAGTAAATTCGGTGGCTACCGGCACCTTTAGCCAGATCGCTTCGTCGAGTTGTCCATCTATCATGATACGCTCACCTTCTTCGAGTCGAACGGCATGCATCATGGGTTGAGCTACGGTTCCTAATCGGAAATCGACGTTGACCCGGTCACTGTAGGATCGTTTTGTTATATCGGGCGTGTTTTTGGATATGAAATCCGATTGTTGCTTGGCGAGTGCCATGTTGGTAATGACCAAACAGAGGGTCAGGAGGAGGGTTGATTGTAGAAGTTTCATGGATAAACGGGTTGGCGTGAAGGAGAAAAAAAGAGAAAAAGAAAAAAAGTGAAGGAGAATTGGCGTGAAGGAGTGAATCGAA
>DLXM01000348.1 GCA_003448835.1 Bacteroidota bacterium
AATGGGTGTTATAAAAACACTCGTTAAACAATAAAACTCCTAAAAACCGTTAAAGTGACATTACGGCCGCGTCAATGGGTGTTATAAAAACACCCATTAAAATAATTAAAAACTCCAACTGTAAACGACCGACACATTACGCCCGGGCATTGGATTTTGTCGATCCTCGATGCGGGATAGATGGTCCCTATAAGTAGTATCAAGTGCATTTTCAACCCGAAATACTATGCGGTGTAATCCGGATGCATCAATTCGATGTCCCGCCTGAAATGAAATCAACGCATATCCATTGGTAGCATCCTCTTCAGGAGCCACTCGATTTTGGGTGGTTACATAGCGAAGTGTACTTCCTATCCAACTTGACCCAAGGACTAATTCTGGCCCTAACCGAAATCGAAGCGGTGGCATCATTGGGAGTGGGGTGTCGCCACTCGCACTGAGATTCGTACCATGAACAAAATCACTACCCAACGTGACATTCCACTTCTCACTCAACTGAATCAACGCCGAGAACTCGCCTCCCCAAAGCCGTGCATCGCCTGATTGATATCTAAACACCGGAAATCCAGATGCCTCATGAATTTCTCCTCCCGGTTGAAATCGGATAAAATTTCTAATTACAGTATAAAAGGTCGCAAATTCTATTTTTACACCACTCGCTTCATAACGAGTGAAGAAATCAAGTCCAATGCCATGCTCCGTTTTCAAAGATGGATCACCGATTTCGTACGATCCGGCTCCAAGATGAGCACCATCCGAAAATAATTCTTCAACCGTCGGATAACGATGGGCTCTTGCAATCTGTAAACCAATTTCCAGCGACTCTATTGGTGTAATATTTAATCCCACTGACCCGGCTACGTTAAAATTAGTATTCTTTCCATCTATATCCGGATTCGCCGTGTTTTCACGGGTTCCCAGTGTTCGATAATCAAATCGGACTCCCATTTGAGTCCGCCAAATAGAGTTTAAGGGTATTTCCTGGAAAGTAAACAGCGCGACATTTAGATATTGGTCGCCCGGTGTGTAGGCATCAGTACCCATCACATCCAGTATCCTGCCATTTATGTTCAAACCAAGTACACCACGATCCAAAATCCCCACAGGAACATGTTGTAAATTCAACGTCGAACTTACAGAACGCTGTCGATATTCTAATGGAATTCTTTCAGTGGGCAGAGCTTCTGATTCCGGCATACTAAACAAAACGCGTGACAACTCGACTTCTTGCTGATCAAATGCCGCAGCATGGAACTTCCATTGATATTTATCAAAAAAACCGGGCATGATTCCTTCAAGTTTCCCCTGGGTAGCTAGACGTTCGAACCGGATTTCAACATGTGATGGATCCGCCGGATCACCGGGAATTCCGTAAGCACTTTGCATGCCCATTAAATTGATACCACCTAACGTTTCGCCAAATCGGAATCCATAACCGGCACTTCCTTCAAGGTTACTCATTCCGGTATATGGCACAATTCCGGTGGGCGTGGACATATCCCCGGCACCACGGATCGAAAACCGCGCATTGAAGGCATGATGATCAGCCCCAAAACCATATCTCCCAAAAAAAGCTCCCATTTTATTCATGGATGCACCTGAAAAAGTAGCACTTCCTGAAGATCCTGACGTCCAATCGTGTGGGATGTCGGATGTGATTAGGTTAATGACCCCGCCAAGCGCACTACTGCCATATAACAAGCTGGCAGGTCCCCTAACAATTTCGAGCCTGTCAGTCGCATTTGGATCCAATGCAACAGAGTGATCGGCCGCGGATTCAGAAAGATCCCCCATTCGTTCTCCGTTTTCCAGAATCAGAATACGTTCACCATCCAGACCTCGAATCACGGGTCTAGCCGGAGCCGGTCCCAGAGAACGCATAGCAACCCCGGGCTCCCCATCCAGCATTTGTCCAATTGTGATGTCTCTTTTTCTGTGTAACTCTTCGCCCGAAAATGCCCGATTTGGTTGATATGAAATTCCGGAACCGGTAGGCGAACTGGTTACAATGACATCCTGAAATCGAATGATCTCGGGGGTTAATTCAATTCGTATGGGTTCGTTTTGTCTGGAATCAACCGGAATTGAATTATTTTGGGATATAATTTCCTGTAAAGGGACGCTTTTTTGTCGAAATCCAACCAGGCGAAATGACAACGTGCCGGTAAATTGATTATCCTCAAGTGATATTCTAAAACTTCCATCATTTGATGATTGAGTTGATACAGAAGTGCCTTCAATCCAAATTGTTACAAAATGTAATGGTTCACCGGTGTTGGAATCAACAACAATACCGATGATGATTTCTTCCAATTTAACTGATGCAGCGTTTGAACTGTAAATTTGCCTATTCTCACTCTTGAGTGTGCCCTGAAAGTCGAAATCTGTTGAAACAAATTTGAGGTATGGTTTAGAAGAAACTTCAACTGAAATCAAATTCAGAGATTTATTTTGTGCATTCAGACTTCCCGTGACCATAACGATCCCGGTAAACACTATCCAGAAAGCACAAAAGCGACAGATTCCGTGAAAATCCAACTTTTTTATAATAATAAAGCGTAAATATTTAGTCATGACTAAAAATTAAGCAATCTTTAGACATGTAGCAACTAAATATTCGTTTTCTCAGATTGCAAATTTCACAGTTCCCATCATTTATAAAATTGAATATATTATTACTTTGAATCTCAAAAAGACTATCTTAGTCTAATGCGGAATAAATGATCGGTACATATTTAAATACCATGATCAAAATCAAAAACGTCAATCAGATAGTATAAATCAGTACGTATACCATGGATGAAGCCACAAATCAGGATTTGAATAAACCGACGTTTAAGAAATGGTCTATTGGGTGGATCAATCAAAAACTCTATCACAGACGTCGCGGACTTCTCATTACGGTATTGTCATTTCTTCTTGTAGTGCTTTTGTTTGCCGAACGCGTTGTCATTTTTGTAAATGCGGGTGAATCTGCAGTTTTGTTTAAGCGTTTCCAGGATGGTACCCAACTCAATAAGGTATACGGTGAGGGATTTCATCTGATTTTCCCCTGGAATATCATGACCGTATATAATGTGCGAATACAACACGAACTCAAGCAATTTGAAGTGTTAAGCGCAAACGGACTAAAAATAAAAGTGGATGCTTCTATTCGATATCGTCCTATTAAAGAAAATTTACCTGATCTCCACCAACAAGTAGGTCCAGACTATGCTGATCGAATTGTATATCCTGAAGTTGAAGCAGTTGTCCGTCAAATATTTGGTCAATATCTACCTGAGGATATTTATTCATCACAAAAATTTATTATCCAGAACACGGTACAAAACGCCATTTTTGAAGTAAGTGAAAGATTTGTTGATCTGGATGAACTCCTGATTACAAGAATTACACTTCCTGACATGATTGTGGATGCTATCGAAGAGAAGCTCGAAAAAGAACAAGTCGCATTGGGATATCAGTTCCGTCTCGATTCCGAACGACTTGAAGCTGAACGTAAACGTATTGAAGCAGGTGGTATACGAGATTTTCAATCAATCGTGAGTTCAGGTCTGACCGAGAACTATTTACGCTTCAAAGGTATAGAAGCCACTCTGAAATTGTCAGAATCACCGAATGCTAAAATCGTTGTCATCGGCGGTGGAAAAGATGGATTACCAATCATTCTGGATGGTACCACAAATACGCCAGATATAGTGAATTAAAACAATACGCTAGTGTTTATCCAATTCATGTAAGGTTAATCAGCTTTCAACTAAAAGATACTGTGCAGATTTCGGATTGAGACTTGAACTTTACGCCACAATATTAATTATCGTTCAAAACGATAACCGGTAACTTAATACAAGACAATCTTGCCACGTTCTTTTTGAGTTTGAGTGGAATCTCTTTTGACTTGATTTGAATGTGCTAAAAATCTCCGCCATTCTCTAAAATAAATAGAATCGACCTCGCCTAAATCTTCAATTACATGCACATTCGACGATAAAAATGGGTTAATGTAAGACGGACCTTTAAGAATGATTCGTTCAACATATTTTCTGGATTCAGTAATCGGATTTGGGAAAAAATTTGAGTTTGTCAGCTGAGCAGCAACC
Source organism: Bacteroidota bacterium (assembly GCA_003448835.1). GTDB lineage: Bacteria > Bacteroidota > Rhodothermia > Balneolales > HLUCCA01 > UBA11400. The sequence continues at coordinate 4,101 of DLXM01000348.1, forward strand.
TTATCCTCCAAAAGATAATCAATAAATTTATAAGACAATGTTTTAGCTGAAGCATTCACAGGAACAGCAAGATTATCGACAAAAAATATGCTACCTTCGGCCGGTAGTATAAATCTAAAATCTTTGTTCACGTCAGCGATTGCCGCAGAGCTCCCGCTCCAATTCATCGCAATATAAATATCACCATCTAATAATGGGTCATGTAATTCCTCACTTTGAATGAGGCCAATAAATGGTGAAAGGTGTATTAAAATATCAGCAGCCCTGCTAATTTCGGTTTCATCAGTTGTATTTGGGTCAAGTCCCATAGCAATCAAAACTATCCCAAGGCTCATTCGGGCATCACTCAAAATGGATATTTTATTTCTTAGATGGGCAACTTGAGTGGTATCGAGTAAACTAGACCAGGTTAAAGGCAGATTCATTACATGATTTTGATCGTACGATAGTCCAACAGCGCCCCAAAAATATGGAATAGAGTATGCATTACCATAATCATATTCCATTTCACGAAATCGTATATCTAAATTTCTGTAATTGGGTATTAGATTCTTTCGTATGGGTTCGATTAGATTTAGCATCTTGAGGTGGGCTACCATGTAATCGGTAGGAACGACTATATCATAAATCTTCCCTGATAATAAGGTATCCAATAACTCTTCATTGTTCTTGAAATGATCAATATGAACAATTACATTTTCCCTTTTCTGGAATTCTTCCATTACCGACTCGGTAAAGTAATTTGGATATGCCAAAACAAATAATGTATCCGTACGTTCATTCTCGTGAATTGTAACCTCCGGAGAAAAATTTATATCGTTAAAATTCAATGGATTAAGGGAAAAATATATAGCAATCACTAGCACTGCTGCGAGGAAAACTGTAAATCCGACTGAGTTTTTAATTTTTTCCATTATTTTGTTTGTTCATATCGCTAAAGACGACGATAACTATGATTTGATCATTAAGATAATTGATTTTGAGAGATCATAACACCATTATAAAATACTTTTTGTAACAATTGAAACTAACTCTATATTTTCATCAATAAAGTATATACATTAGTCTTCAGTTGCCATACAAACATAGATATATTTTGATTACATATTCTCTCGGAAACCAAACAACTCCATTCACGCCCAGGCTGATATTAACAATCTTATGAATTTTCTTGACCTCTTAAAAGCTGAAACAAAGGATGTTAGAAATGTGTTGCTTGCATACATGTTTGTTTCCGGACTTTCTAACGCATTTATACTTTTTATTATCAACGGTGCAGCCGCAACGGTTACATATAATGAAATAAACACCCGACTATTTGTCATGTTTATACTGGTCATTGCGATTTACATCCTGACCCAGCAGTATATTTTCAAAAAAGCCAGTGCGATCGTAGATCAAATCATTCAAAAGATTCGAATTCGGCTCACCGACAAGATCATCAAACGAGCCGAGCTCATAGATCTCGACAATATTGGAAATTCACGGGTTTATAATCACATGACCCACCAAACCAGTGAAGTCTCTACCTATGCAAATGAGATAACTGCAGCGGTACAATCCTTCATTATGGTCGTCTTCTCGGTAATGTATCTGGGAACAATATCAATTGAAGCCTTAGTTGTGACGATACTTGTTGTGGCGTTGGGTATGATTGTTTACCTGGGGATGGAAACCAAAATTATTCCATTCATCAATAAGTACAACGAGAGTGAAATTAAGCTATTTTCAACGCTATCACACTTGCTTGATGGATTCAAAGAAATCAAATTAAGTCATGATCGAAGTGAGGATATCCGAGAGCATATCGACGAAGTATCTAAAGAGGCGATGAATAATAGTATTACCACCAAAGTGATGTACTCGAATGCCTACATTTTTGCTCAAACCTTTTTCTATGTCCTGGTTGGGATTATGGTATTTGTCCTGCCTCGTTTTTTCGAAATGTATACCGAAAGTGTGACACAGATCACTGCAGTAATTTTGTTTATTATTGGACCCCTCTCAAGCGTTGTGGCAGGCATACCGGCCTATACCCGGTCTGATATTGCTATTCGCAACATCATGTTGCTGGAAGCCGAATTGGACAACTTAAAGGTGGACCCACCATCTTTCAACGAAAGTAGATACAAACAACTCAAGAATTTTAAAGAGATAAAATTTGAAGGACTCGAATTCCATTACTACGACAGAAATAAAGACAAAACATTTAGTGTTGGTCCGGTAAATCTGAATGTAAAACGCGGTGAAACGATATTTTTAATCGGTGGAAATGGATCCGGTAAGTCAACCCTCCTGAAATTATTAACGGCACTGTATCGTCCGGCCACTGGCCAAATCACGGTTGATAAGACACAAATAACGCCCAATTTTATGCAGGAATATCGAGAACTATACTCGGCTATTTTTGCAGATTTTCACCTTTTCGATCAGCTATATGGAATTAAAGACTGGGATCCGGATAACGTTGAAGAGTTGATTTCAGAGATGCGATTGACTGATAAAACGGAATTCAAAGATGGTGTTTTTAGTAATATCAATTTATCTACCGGACAACGAAAACGTATCGCGATGATTGTATCCCGATTAGAGAACCGTGATATTTACATATTTGATGAATGGGCTGCTGACCAGGATCCTCAGTTTAGAGAGTATTACTATTATACTTTGTTACCAGAGTTAAAAAATGCCGGAAAAACACTGATTATCGTTTCACATGATGATAGTAAATTTTTCAGTACAGCCGATCGGGTACTGCGAATGGATGACGGTAAATTATCGGATGTAACTAACACAATATAATCTCTATTTATACCGGCATACTCAAGTCGGAACTCATATAACTTACTTACATGAATGACAAAGACAAAACAATCCTAATCAGAATTTCTCAGGAGATGTCTGACAAAATTTCGCATTGGTCAGAAATAACCGGCTTAAATAAATCCACCCTGGTTCGGGATGCCGTTGAATA
>DLXM01000290.1 GCA_003448835.1 Bacteroidota bacterium
TACTTGTAAATACTGCTGCCATGCCAGATGCTGTCGCTACCCCATCTTCAGCCTCTTCAAGCATGCACATTTTTTCTACAAACTCATTACTATTCGGATTCGAAAAACGTGAGTAAATATTACCAGGAATTTCATCCGCAAACATAGCTCTGGCTTGTTCGGCGTCATCAAAAACAAAACTTGAAGTCATGAAAAGCGGAGTGGAATGTTCCCGCTGAGACGTTCGTTCAGACTGAATTCGAATGGATTTTGTTTCCTTATGGAGTTTGTCGGACATGCGTATGAATTCTCTTAGTTGTAGATGGTTTCCCAGGTAATAGTAGCTGTTTTTTCGAGCATTTTGGACACAGAGCAATATTTTTCCATTGATAGTTCTACTGCACGATTACCTTTTGCCTGATCTATGTTTCCACCCAGATGAAACTGAATATGAATGCCGGTAAAAATATTTGGGATACCACCTGATTCACGTTTCCCATCCACGACAACCTCGAGCGAATCCAACTCAATTCTCTGTTTACGAAGAATACTAATCACATCGATCGAGCTGCATCCCGCTAAACCCATCAGGATTAATTGCATCGGTCTGGCACCAAGATTGTGTCCGCCTATTTCGGGATTACCATCCAAATGAACAACATTATTAGTATCGTTAACAGCTTCCATGTGATAATCACTGTCAATTCTTCTGAGTTTAATCTGCATTTTAAAATAAATTTGTTTTGATTTCGATTTAAAGTGTGGGTCAAAAAATATTCTTCGTTCTAATCAATGAATATAATTGAAAACGGCGGATGTTACACTTTCTTTGACGTTTAATGAATGTAACCAGGCACCGGGAAGGTTGGATTGTCCGCGTAACGCACCAATCAATGAGCCTAAATAAAATCCAACTGCACCACTGGTACCACCCAGATTTGCGGTCGCTAAAATCGCTTTCTCAAAATTGTCATTGTGTTTGTAGAACGCATTTCCAACAAAAGCCAGGATGTTATCAGCGGCATTATTGATATCACCGCAAGCCTGGGCAACCTCCGACAAAGGACGATCCAGTAGTGGTTCAGTAACCTGCATACGTCGTTTCATCTTATAATCGTGTGGAAAGAGTTCCTCTGCTTCGTCAGCAAAGAACATTGCACGTTTTAGAAATTTAGACGCGCTGAAATCTTTTTCGTCCATCACATATAAATCGGCCAGCAATCGCAGATAAATCCATGTTCCCTGTTGCCAGACAACCGAAACCGGTGACAGTGATTTCAACCATTCGCTGAGCTCAGCAGTAGAACTCTGTCCCGATGCCAATCTGAAGGCTGCAGGCATCGCAAAAGCAAACGTATAGTGACCTTCGTCGGGGAAAGGTGGCCATGGAAAAGTCGCATTCTTGGGCCATAACATCTGAAATCGATTAAAAGCATCTTTGATGTTAAACGCAAATCCTTGCAGATCCGGCAACGGATGCGAAGCTTTGATTACAGCTAACATCGCCTCAGTTTGTCTGGCAGTACTTCCCGCCGGAAGCGGATAAAAATCACTGGAGTCTGGTCGGGCTACCGGTCCAGATATAACGCCAAAAGTAGATTGAATTTGTTCCGGTTTCATACCCTCAGTGGGCAGTGCGATACTCTCACCAAGTGATGCAGCTACGCAGCTGGCTAGAAATCGGTCATTAATATTGTGTTTCATAGTAGTTCCAAATTTGGTTCAGAATATCAGTATAAATCATGTCATTTGCTCAAATTAAACAAATGCTCATCGGCTTTTTTTTGACTCAAAATTCTGTCATCCACCCATTGTTGATATGATCTGATTCGGTTTTGATAAACANNACTCTTGAGCCGGATTTCCCGGAAATCCTTTAACGTGGTAGGAGTTTTTTAACTTCGATTTGTGTGATTCCAACTCCGAATCATCAGTCTTAGTCGATTGCTGATATGCATCCCGGAAATTAGATCCATCCAAAACCGACTGAATAGCTTTGTGAGTGGCAAATACTTCGTTAGTGAGTGATTTTTCACAACGATCCTCATTAAATCGAAGTCCATTTAAACAATGGATGACTGCATAATTGATTTTTAACGATGATTGTATCGCATCGATGAGGTGTTTTTTAGTGATCTGTAAATCCCGATGATATCCAGTGATCAAATTCACACCGGACATAGACAACTGATTAACATGTCCGCTAATTTGACCATAACCACTTCGTATCAACTCCCATGCATCCGGATTTCGCTTTTGTGGCATGATACTACTACCAGAAGTTTGATCTTCACTCAGTTCAACAATCCCAACTTCAGAATTCGCAAAATGAATCACATCCGAAGCCATTCTATTGAATGAAAACATGCCACTTTCTAACGACTGTGCAACTTGTTTTTCAAGTTTTCCCCGACTTGACTGTACAGAAGTAACCGCATGTTGAGTTTGCGAAAAATTGAGTAAAGAAGTAGTCAATTCACGGTCAATTGCAAGGTATGGTACACCGAATCCGGCCGCCGAACCCAGTGGATTTCGATCGATCTGTTCAAAAGCGTGCTGAATTGAAGAAATATCAGACAGAATCATATCGATATATCCGTAAGCCCACGCATCAACGGATGTTGGCATCGCAGGTTGAGTGTGCGTATATCCACAGAAGAATACACCCTTGTTGGTTTGAGCGATTTGTGTAAGAATTTCCACAATTTGAAGCCAGTCCTGCACTACAACCATCAGTTTTGATTTAGTGAATAAACGGATGTCAGTCTGGACCTGATCATTACGAGAACGACCAGTATGGATTTTTTTACCGGCATCCCCACAATCTGAAGTCAATCGATTCTCAATAGCGGAGTGAACATCCTCGTCATCGTTTGTCAGTTGAAACTTCCCATCCATCCAGACCTTAAAATATCCAACCAACGCTTCATGAATAGATACGAAATCACTTTCAGATATAATCCCAATTTTGTGCAACATTGCATTTTGCGCCAGGTTACATTTAATATCAAAGGGGATTAAATAGTCGTCATATGCACGATCTTCGCTGGCTGTAAATTCAAAAAACCATGTTCGATCTACCTGATTTCCCTGTTTTTTATCCCATAATTTGCTCATAAGATAGTCTCCGAAAAGTAAGATTTGATAATTTCTTTATATACCCGCACCCCGGCGATTAATTGCTCAATCGAGATATGCTCGTTGGGTTTATGAGATAATTCACTATTACCCGGACCCAGTTTAATTGCCGGAATATCATTCAAAAACACCCAATCAGATGCTGTGGGAGACCCAAATGGTAATTCTCCGGTAACTTTTTGGGCAACTTTGACAATTTTTTCGGCTGGATCGGTTGAAGTCGATACAAACCGTTTACTGTGGATGATAATTTTACACTGCAATTCATCCTGTAATAGAGTAACAATCTCTTGAGTTGACACTTCCGGAATTGTACGGATATCAATTGTCACTTCAGCTATTTCAGGCATAACATTATTAGCTACCCCTGAAGTCATGCGTGTGGGTGTGATTTTTGTGCTTCCTATAAACGGATTCACCGCATCAAATTTGATGGATTCGAGTTTGGTCATGATTCTCGACATTTCGTAAATCGCATTAGTTCCATAAACACGGGCTGCATGTCCAGAATCTCCATATATCTGAAGTTTTAACACAAGAAGTCCTTTTTGGGCAATACAAGGTTTCAAAGATGTTGGTTCTCCAATGATAGCCGCACTTGGCAAATCCAGCTCACCCCTATTCATCATTTCCCGTAAAAATGCCATCCCATTATGTTCTCCGGATGTCTCCTCACAAATAGTCAGTGCAAAGCTAACTCGTCCGTCATTGGGGATCCATCCATCGGTAGCTAATTCCAGTATACTTTGAAGCATCGCTACTCCGGACCCTTTTGCATCTGTCGAACCACGTCCCCAAATCGCACCATCTTTTATATACGGTTCAAAGCCAACTGCGTCCGGTGATTCTGATAGGGGTACAACATCGGAATGAGAATTTAGAAAAAGCCAGTTTTGTCCGGATCCCAGTGTAAAAATCAAATTATTCTCATAACGATCAACCTTTAAGAGTCCGGTGGTACGCACTTCAGCCTCCAACCAATCAACCAAGTCTTTTTCCTGAGTACTCAGACTCGGAAATTGAATTAATTTCATGAGTAAATCCGTTGTGGACATATTTAAAATAGAATTTCTCATGCTTCGCCTATTAATTGAGTCGAAATACCAGATAAAAATCCCTGTGGACTACCAATACGAACAATAGGTACACCGTTTTTTAATGAATCGAATCCAGTATCGAGTTTGGGAATCATCCCATCTCGGATCCATCCCTCTTTTTTACCCCTAAGAAATTCATCGTATGTTAATTCAGAAATCGGATGCTTGTCTGAATCCAACACAGCATCCACATCCATAAACATGATCATTTCTGTTGCCCCGACAGCATGAGCCAATTTATTTGAAAATGTATCTGCGTTGATATTGAGTATTCCTTCGTTTTTTGACCAGGTAAGACATCCAATAACCGGGACAAATGCGTTTTTCAACAAAATTTCAATCAATGTTGGGTCAATTTCAGATATTTCACCAACCAATCCGAAATCTATGAGATGTTTTTGGATTTCAATCGGTGGACGTCGGGAAGCTGTCGTCATAAATCCATCCACCCCAGTGAGTCCGACTGCTGGAATATTCACAGACCTCAATTTGGCCACAATTCCACGATTAATCGATCCTCCGATGGTATAAGACAAGATTTCCAGAGTTGGATGGTCAGTTACCCTTCGTCCCTCATGTTGAATCACTTCGACACCCAGTTTTTTAGATAGCTCATTGATCTGTTTTCCGCCACCGTGGACTATCATTGGAAATCCACCGTGTTCGCGTTTTTCAACAATCATCGAGGTGATTGCTTCCATTTGAACAGGAGAATCTGTAAGCGAGCCACTAATTTTGAATATTACAGGTTCCATAACTTTCGAAGTATAGCTTTTTGGACATGAAGCCGATTTCCGGCCTGCTGTATGTGAACTGCATTTTTACCATCCAACACCGCATCCTCTACCACGACATTTCTACGCACTGGCAGGCAGTGCATAAAATAAGCATCATCAGTATTATTCATTTTGGATGGTGTTATTGTCCAATTTCGATTCTTTTTAAAGCGCAATTCAGTTTCTCCGATTGGATTTTCATAAATCATGGGAGCTGCCCATGATTTTGCATACACGACATTGGCACTCTTTAGAGCTTCATTTTGGTCATGTTCGATATTAAAATGAGCATCATGAAGTTCAGATTGATCCCTGAATTTCTGCAGGAATTTGTCATCCGGAGTCATTTCAGCGGGACAGGCCAATGTGACATCCATACCGCTTCGAGTAGCAAAATCAAGTACCGACAATGGCACTGCCATGGGCAATGGGAATGGATGTGGTGCCCACGAAAGCACTAATTTTTTGCCTGAAAGTTCATTTTTACCAAACAATTCACGGACGGTCATCCAGTCGGCCATAGCCTGGCAAGGATGTGACATCGCACTTTCCAGATTGATAACTGGAACTGTAGCATATTTCAGGACTGTTTTCATCACGGTTTCCTGATAATCTGCTTCCTTGTCCTTGAGTGTGGAAAATGCACGAACTCCTAGTGCATCACAATACTGTGAAAGAACTTGAATCGCTTCTTTGATGTGTTCGGTTTTGTTTTGGTCCATCACTACACCATCGTTCATTTCAAGAGTCCAGGATCCTTGTCCGGGTGAAATTACAGAAGTAGAAGCACCAAAATGGGTAGCTGCAGTCTCAAAAGAGACTTTTGTGCGTAATGATGGGTTAAAAAATAGTAAACCAAGCATCTTTCCTGCAGCAATTGGATTTCGGTAGTTTTCAGATTTCAAGGTATCGGCCAAATCCAGAATATCTAACAATTCATTATTTGAATAATCCTCTAATTGGACAAAATTTCGAGGGTGACCTACTGATTCATCAGATTTAATACTTTCTTCAGGCATTTAAAACCTCCAATAATTCTGAAGCAAATTGTTCTACTATTTCAGGTGGTGTAATCAATGGAGGCATAATGCGCATAACATTCGGAAGAGCTGATGTTCCCGTAATCCATCCACGCTTGAACATTTCGGCAACAACAGGCTTTGCTTCACGATCAAACCCCAACCCCACCAAACACCCCC
>DLXM01000035.1 GCA_003448835.1 Bacteroidota bacterium
GAAGGTTCTCTAAATCACGTTGATTTTGTTCATATGCTTCAGTGAATTCCTGCATTTGACCCATCAAATCATCTTCTTTTTCCTCCTGAGCCAATAAATGGTCAGTCATTGAACTGATGTTTACTGTAATTGTTGCTGTTCGAGAGGTTTTGAATCCGCCCGGAGCATCATTATCTGACGCTTCTACCCAAAATTTGATTTTATCCATTGGGAAAAGTCCATACTCGGTTATATCCCAGTTGAAGTCTTCTGTTGAAGTTCTCTCAGCAGGTGTTGGCAGTTTCAATGAGCCAGTTTGTGATCGATTGGCTCCATATGATCGTTCGACTTCGTAATTCAATTTTACAGCACTAAAACCAAAATCATCGTTCAATTGATAAATAATATCCAATTGAGTAGGTTCTAAAATTGCCAGATCAGATTCGGGTTGGATGAGCCTCACATCCGGGAATTCATCATCAATCGCAACAATGTTGAAGCTGAATGTATTTCTGTTTTGTAGTCCATTAACATCGATCATCGAAAACCATAAACTATCGTTTTCAGTTACGATATACTCCTGCTGAAACTGATTTTGGCCCTTATTCAATACCAATTCACGATTCTCAGAATCTTGTTTTTCATGGAGTATCAGTGATTCTAATTCTTGATTGGTTTGTCCTTCCAGGTGTAAAATCGAACCAGGAAAAGCCTCTATCCGGGTAAATGGATATTCATAAATTACATCTTCGAGATTGGTATGTTCAGGTAATTCTGCACGAATTTTTAGAGTTGTGAACCGTGGAAGTAACTGCACATCTATTTTATACTCCTGACTCTTATAAGAATCCATCCGAATCCGATAACGATGATCATCAAACAAAGATGGGAGCTGCGCCGTGAATGATCCAATATTGTCTGATTCCATTCGTATTTGCCGAAATTCGTCTTCTGAGTCTGTGCGAATTTCTAAAATTGAGGTTTCAGGGGATTCATCCTCAAAAGTAATCTTAATTGATGTACTTAAACCCTGCTCAAGGACTAAATCACCGGGTGAAATTGTATACTGAAACGGATTATCCGGCTCAAACGCCTTGTTAAAAGCCAATGTTCGATGAACTGCATCCTGTTGAAAAATGGTCATAATTCCGAGTAGAACTATCCCTGAAAAAAATATAAGTCCGGTTTGTTGAAATAGATCATTTATTGGATGATTCTTCGTGAAAAGTGTCGCTTTTTGCCGGATATCATCCTCGCGAAGTCGGCCTAAGTTTTGATCAATAGCAGCATCAAGTAACGAAGTTTTTTGATCATCCTGGACGTGAATCAAATCCAAGAGATTTCTTAATGGCTCCAGGTCATGTTTTGATGTAAAATCAGTGAGCGTTTCGGGATATAAAACTTCGGGGAAGCGACGGGTTAGAATCCAGCCAACAAGTGCGGCCAGGATTAAGCTGATGGCTAAGGCTGAAGTTTTAACTGCTGGTGACATCCATAGGGACACTTCCAGCATAAAAATGAGTGAAATGACGATAAGAAAAATACCGACTATACCAAAAACTATCCCAAAGGTGCGAAATCTGCGCAATTTCGACCACATTGAAGTTACAATCGATTCAATTCTTAGAATAGGATTTTGCACAGACTGACTCATAATGGACTCAAATACGGTCCAAAGTTAAAAATTCGGTGGTGGAATAGTTTTTCCCTTCACGACCGACACGGATTATCTCGTGATGGGCATCATGTTCAAGGAAAAAATTCCATTGTTCATCCACGGCTTGACTCAATAAACGTTCACGTTCTTGCATTGTTGTAATCGGATACATGTCATACCCCATAACCCAGGGGACCGGAATGTGAGCGAAGGTAGGGAAGAGGTCCGCGGCAAAAACCAATCGCCTGTCACCATCTTTCAATACGGGCAATTGTTGTCCCAATGAATGCCCATTTACAACGATGGTTTCAAAATTATCTTCAAAAGTGTAATTATCATCATTCAAGCAAAGCTTCGGATGTTGGGCGATCGGCTGAATGTTTTCTCGCAGAAATGAAGCTTTTTCGCGTTGATTTGGGTTGGTAGCAGTTTTCCAATGTGATTTTGTAACCCAAAAATTCGAGTTCGGGAAGATGATTTCTGATTCACCCGAATTTTTATTCAGTGATGATGTCCCACCACAGTGATCAAAATGCAGATGTGTAAACACAATATCAGTAACATCGCCACGATCCAGCCCAAGATTATTCAATCCCGACTCTAACGTACCTTCAGAAAAATCGACTCCATATATTTTCTCGAATTTTTCGTCAAATTTGGTCCCGATTCCGGTATCTATCAAATATATTCGGTCTGTTGCCTCAGAATGAATCACTAAAGAACGCATTCCCATTGGGATTCTGTTCAACTCATCAGCTTCAATCTTTCGGGACCAAAGAGTTTTTGGAACGACCCCAAACATGGCACCACCATCCAGTTTAAATTTCCCCGTTTGGATGGCATTGATTGTGAATCCGCCAAATTTGATGCCTTGCATAATTGAAATGAATTAGATTTTTTCGAGAAGTGAATTCAGGAATAATCGGATTTCTTTGAGTTCTCGTTGAATGTGGACCGGTATGGGTGCGTCGTGATCGGGTCCCGACCCTTTGATTTCTTTTTTCGCTCCGGCGGTGCTATACTTTTTATCGCGAATTAAATCTTTAAGTCTTATAATCACTTCGATGTCTTTTTCGGTGTATAATCGCTTTCCTGCTTTGTTTTTAGTAGGATTTAATTCAGGAAACAACGTTTCCCAATAGCGTAATACATGAGATTTAACCCCGGTAATTTTACCAGCTTCACCAATACTATAGTACAGTTTTTTCATAACGTCCTTTTACATACGTTTTTGTAACTTTAGACTTAAAATAAATATCAACCTAATTGGTCCAAAAAACATTGCCTGATATTTCTAAGGAATATAATAAATCCTCAACTGACATTAATCCAGAAGTTAGTGTTGTTGTGCCTCTGTTGAACGAAGATGAATCGTTACGTGAATTAGCACATCAAATTGATCTGGCACTTTCACCGCGATTTTCGTACGAAGTCATTTTTGTTGATGATGGTTCTATGGATGAATCCTGGATAGTCATTCAAAAATTAGCTGCAACTGATCAACGAATTCGTGGAATTAGGTTTCGAAGAAATTATGGAAAAAGCACTGCGCTTCAAAAAGGATTCGATCAGGTCCGTGGGAAATATGTTGCGACGATGGATGCAGATCTCCAGGATGATCCTGCTGAAATTCCACTTATGATCGATCAACTGGTATCAGATGATCTGGATCTGGTGAGCGGTTGGAAGAAAGTTCGCCATGATCCGTTGAGCAAAACCATCCCATCCCGATTTTTCAACAAGGTTACTTCAATGATCTCGGGAATTGATATTCATGATTTTAATTGTGGATTAAAAGTGTATCGTCGGGAAGTAATTGACTCGTTGGTGATATATGGTGAAATGCACCGTTATATCCCGGTTCTTGCAAAATGGGAAGGATTTGAGGGTGTCGGTGAGAAAATTGTACAACATCATCCACGTAAGTATGGTAAGACAAAATTTGGGTTGTCCAGATTTCTAAACGGATTCCTTGATTTAGTTACGTTACTTTTCATTCACGTTTATTTTCAGCGTCCAATGCACTTTTTTGGCTCATTAGGCGTTGGATTTATAGCACTTGGCTCAATCATTACGGGTTATCTGGTCTTTATGAGGGTGTTTTTTGAACAATACTTATCGAACAGACCTCTGCTCCAATTTGGAATTTTGCTGCTCGTACTTGGATTACAGTTCTTTTCGGTCGGATTTCTGGGCGAAATGATGAATAAAGCACGTGCCAAAGAACGAAATGTGAATATCAGGGAAATAATATAAATGAGTCAGATTGCTTACGATCCGGTTAAAGACAAATTTGCTGTCATAGTCAAAAAAAACCGATTTTTGCGTGGAATATTTTACGCAATTCTGGATTTATTTTTCCTGCGTAGCTGGTATGTCCGTCGCACGCTTCGTCGATGGTACGCTGAGCATTTTGGAGATGCGCGGTTTGCATTAAACGGACTACGAATTTTGGATGCCGGCTGTGGATTTGGGCAGTATGATAAATTTATGCTCAATACTTTCAGCAAAATTCGAATAGATGCTGTTGATGTAAAAACTGATTATTTGGATGATTGTCGGTATTACTTCAAGGCAGATATCAAAAGAGAACGCATACGCTTTAAGGAAATGGACTTACTGGAGCCCAAATTCGAAAAAATGTATGATTTAGTCCTCTGTGTGGATGTCCTGGAACACATCGAAGAAGATGTGAAAGTGATGAAAAATTTATCTGCTGTAATGAAACCCGAAGGATATTTTTTAATGCATTCACCATCACATTATGCGGAAGATGATGCTGATGGGGATGATAGTTTTGTGGGTGAACATGCTCGTCCGGGTTATAGCAAAGAAGAATTAACTGCAAAATTGATGTAGGCGGGACTCGAACCGGTTGAACTCCGTTATTCATATGGTCCATTGGGACATTTTGCCTGGATGTTGCTTATCAAATGGCCGATGCTTTGGATGACGAAGATTGGAAAAATGGCGTTAATATTTATGATACCCTGGTATTTTGTTACCTTGGTACCCGGATTATTACTTATGATGGTGGATATGATGAGCGATCATAAAAAAGGAACCGGGATATTAGCGTTGGCGAAGAAGCCCGGCTATTAGATGAGCAATGGGCATAAAAAAAGGTTAGTCGAGTAATCAACTAACCTTTTTTTGTACCGCGTACGGGATTCGAACCCGTGCTAACGCCGTGAAAGGGCGCCGTCCTAG
>DLXM01000109.1 GCA_003448835.1 Bacteroidota bacterium
TCCACTTTTTTGTTGCAATTCCAGTCCGGCGGTTAGTTCTGCCGGACTTTTGTTTTTTAAACAAACCCGTTAAACTGGTATTTGGTTTAAATCAGCTAATCAAAACGACAATTTCACGCTGAATGATGGCTGAAAACCCAAATCAAGCACATCAACAGTTACTGGTCGCAACAAAGGGATTGACCTGGTTTCATCGAAATTAAACGAATAGTTTCTGTACCATACATTTTCCCGATTCAAAACATTATAAACTGAGAACTTAATCTCCAAATTTGTTGAATTAGTAAATTGGGTTCTCCACCTTCCAGAAATATCTAATCGCTGATAATCATCTAAACGTGTTTGATCTTCTACTCGCGAAATATCAATTGAATTAGGAACACCAGACATCATCATCCAATTTATATTTAACTTCAGATTATCAGAAATTATAGCTTCAAGAACCGAATTATATGAATGAGTTCGATCCCAATCTGCATAAAAACTTTCACCACTAAGGAGAAAAGGATTGCGAAAAACCATTTTTGATATAGTATAAGAATGAGTTAATGTAAATCGATTCCATTTATTTCTTAGGAGCATTTCTATTCCTCTTGCTGTCCCAGCATTACCAAAAATCCAAGGTGTCCCGGAAATTGTATTTTCAAATGAGCGCTCATTCAATTCGTGAACTCTAATGTTTTGGAATTTTTTTTCATAAACCTCAGCCTTAAAGTATAAACTACCCGCAGGAGAAAACTCAAATCCGGTACTATATTGGTTTGAAGAGGCAGAGGGTTGATCTTTCGTAGTCAAAATCCATACATCTGCTGTAGTTGCATTTTCTATAGAAATTTTATGTAAATATTGGTGATTACCAGTATAGCCTGCAGATATGTGTAGTGAAGGAGTTAAAGTAAATCGCATCTTGAATCGAGGAGCAAAGTCAAGAGACTTTTTTAAACTGTACTGATATACTCTCATACCAGTTTGTAAAAGTGCCCATTCCCAGGGATTGTAATCTGTTTGAATGAATAAATCAGTCAATATTGCACTTGATTGCATATAGAATGATGGGCGATCAAACGAAAATTCTGTGTATGCACCGTTATAACTTTTAATTGACCCTCCACCAATTACAGACCAAACGGATCGATTATAGTTGAACTCTTGATTAAGTTTGATTTCATTCATCGTACTACGATTTCTAAATGGATACGTAAAAATCGTTACCGTTTTGTTCCCATTCTGTTCAGATATACGACTGTACACAAAATCATCCTTTGAAAAATCCGTTCTATAAGAACTAAAACCAATAGTGGTTTTACTGAATATTGAATTGGAAAAGTTTTTATCATACGATAAACTTGCCAATGCATTCCCCCAGTCATTCGACGTCTTTACAGGTAAAAATATAAATTCCCCTTGAGTTGAGGCCCTTCTGGTACGCCTTTCCGCTGTATGAGATGCCGAATCGCCTCCAAAATATGTACTTAATGTAATTCTATCCGATTTTTTTGATTCGAAATGAATTTTCCCATGAAAATCGACAAAATTTGCATTCGAGTTACCCGATTTAAGTACTAATTTTGTGAAATCCAGTTCATCTGAGGTGATTCTTTTAGGACGATCCACATCTAGCCCCCATTGTACTAAATTGGAATTATTGAACCATCCAATCTGATCTATAAAAGATGTTCGACCGGATAATAACCAACTTGTTTGGCTTCCAATTGGACCTTCCAAAGTTGCATTAAAGCTCGAATTGCTGAGTCCAATATGACTTTTAAATTCATTTCGAGAACCGGTTCGTGTTATTAGGTTTAATGTTCCACCTGTAGCCGATTCAATATGTGCAGGGGTAACATCAAAAAAGTATCCAGCCGATTGAATTGCATCATCGTTGAAACTATCTAATAAACCAAAGAGGTGAGTTTGATTAAATATACTCATCCCATCTAATAAAACTGTAAATCCATCAGGACTACTCCCTCTAACATGAATTCCCTGATTAAGTGCAGTTCCATTAGATACTGAGGGGTGTGATTGTAATGCTCTTATTGAATTAGATTCACCCAGAGGATTAAATCTTCCGGCATCAATCATCCCGGTAAGAAGCGTATCCATTGGATTATACCCCATGTAATCTGTTATTATAATGTCCCGCCCCCGAAGTGTGGCTGAATTAAGCCGAATTGTTAAATCATTAATAGGTGCCTTGGAAACATCTATTTGTATTGATTTTCGCTGATATCCTACATATGAAACGTTAAGAAGAAAAAAATCTTGGTCAATGTTTTTTTGAATTATGAACGACCCGTTTGCATTTGATATTACACCCCCCAAGTTTTGACCCTCAAGCCAGGAGATCGTGGCAAAAGGAAGTCTTTCTCCAGTTTTTGAATCGACTACTTGTCCCGATATTTCGATTCGTTGGGATTGATTATTACCTGAAACAAGTTTGACGAGTAGTATTTGTTTTCTAACCGTATCGATTTGCATATCCAGCAAATAACCATATAAATATTGAGCGAGGTCTGAAAAAAGTTCTTCTTCTGTTGATACTAAATTTACCTTTATATCAGAGACTTGGGACTCCCTGTACAAAAAAAAGTAGGGCGTTTTTACTTGAATATCATTGATTACATCGATAAGCTTCTCATTCTCGTAAACAACAATCGAGTCATTTTGAGCAGCATTAAGTTTCATTGGACACAGTAGGCATATACATAAGATACACAAATACAGTGTTTTAATGTAAATTGACAACGTTTTCACAATTTTAGGGTTATGTTACTGTCCCGCCTTGAATTCGTAAGTTGATTCATCAACTAACACAAAATGCCCATCTAAAACCATCCCAAGATCATCTAAACTTTGTTTAACCTCATCGAGCTGAATTGATCCACCTAATACAACCTGTAGAGTTGAATCTGGTGCTAGTATTTGAATGTCAAAGTGAGTTTCTAATTCGACGAGTATGGATTCCAATGTACGATCACTAAAGGTCAAACGATTTTCAGTCCAACTGGTTATTTCAATTGAATCAAATTCAAACGGATTTGTGAGTTGTTGAGACTCGTTGATGGAAGAGGCTTCACCAGGGAGAAGTGCAATGGACTGGGATTTATCAGCCGTTTCAAATATGACATTTCCTTCTATCAGAAAAACCTCAGCCACTTGATTACGATTTCGTAGATTGAATTTTGTACCTGTAACANNTCCTATTCCAGAATCTACAACAAATTTGCGATCAGGATTCTTTGCAACCTTGAAAAGAGCTTCACCATTAATTGAATAGGTGTGTTGTGTTTCTGATACTTCAATGAGATATAATTCAGAACCGGGACGTAGTAATACCTCACTACCATCTATTAGTATAATTTCAGTAACATTTACATCGGCATATGCGATTAATTCCGCATTACTTTTTAAAGAACGTTGAATTAAAAATAATGATGTCAATGTGATTATTATTATGGCAGCAACTAGCCAATAACGAGTCAGTGGTTGGTGAATTGAAGTAATTTTGACAGATTTGGGTTTAGAAGCAGCCTGAATTTCATGTTCAATATATTTCCAGGTTGTATCCTTATTACTTACAAAAATTAAATCCTCAGTTTGATTAGAATCAATTCTTAAACGATCTAATAGTTTTATAAGCGGGTCACCAATTTGTAGTTGTGCATCCTTGGAGATGTATTCACCATAATTTTTAGCTAATTGCAAATCAAGATCGCTCTCTGGTAAGTTTTTCCATTCAGACATGATACATCCAATTGATCATTGAGTTATTAATTTTCATCGTCATCATCATCATCTTC